>JBIJCL010000222.1:0-3852 GCA_044344725.1 Steroidobacteraceae bacterium
TCGAGGTTTTCAGAATCAGGCCTTTCCCGAATACTTCGACGAAACGGCATCCCGGCTACTGCAGTCATTTCACGAGGGAAAGCTGCAGGTGCTGATCGATCCGACGCCCTTCGTGGGGCTGGATCAGGTCTCCGATGCCGTCGAGCACCTTCTTGCCGGACGAAATGCCGGAAAAGTCGTCGTTCGACTGCGTTGATCTAGCCGTCGCACGGCCACGCATCGGTCGCGATTTCTCCAGGCCGGCGGCACAGAGGTTCAAGAGCCTTAGGATTCGGGGGTCTACAGGCGGGGGTCATCATGAGCGCGAACGTTTCTGCCCTTTCGAGCTACACGCTTTCCAAAGCGACGCTGGATTTTCTCGCGCGTTCGCATGGGCACTTCATCGACGGAAAGTGGGTTCATCCCTCGACAGGATCAACGATCGATATCCATGATCCGGCGACCGGTCTCAAGATCTCGAGTTGCTCCGCAGGCGGTGCAGCCGAAATCGATGCTGCAGTAAAAGCAGCCCGCGCGGCTTTCGAAGGGCCGTGGTCGAAGTTCACGGCCGCGCAGCGCAGCGCGGTCATTTGGAAGATTTCCGATCTCATCGCCGCCAACTTCCAGCAACTCTGCGAACTCGAAATCCTCGATAACGGGCTTCCGACTCCGCTCGCGCAATATGTATGCGGCATGGTGGTGCCGGAGTTCTTCCGTTACTACGCCGGCTGGCCCACGAAAATCGAAGGCTCCACGATACCGGCCGCACCGCAGGGCAAGCTTCCCGGTGAAGCGCTCTCTTTCACTCTGCGCGAACCCATCGGAGTCGTCGGCGCCATCACGCCCTGGAATTCGCCGCTACCGATGGTGATGCTCAAAATCGCCCCTGTGCTCGCGACGGGTTGCACGCTCGTACTGAAGCCTGCAGAACTCACGCCGCTCACCGCCATGCGACTCGCCGAGATCTGTCAGGAAGCGGGGGTGCCGGACGGTGTCATCAACATCGTCAATGGATACGGCGAATCGGCCGGGGCCGCACTCGCCGCCCACCCCGGGGTCGACAAGATTGCGTTCACCGGTTCGACCGAAGTGGGACGGCTCATCGTCAAAGCAGCCGCAGGTAACTTGAAGAAGGTGACTTTGGAGCTCGGCGGAAAATCACCTGTCGTCGTATTTCCGGACGCCGACCTCGAGCAGGTCATTCCGGGCGCCGCGCGCGCCTGCTTTTTCCTGCAAGGTCAAAACTGCATGGCCGGCACCCGACTTTTCGTACATGAAAAGGTGCATGACAAGGTGGTCGGGGGTATCGCTGCGATAGCTCGCTCCATGAAGCTCGGTCCCGGGCTCGATCCCACGTCGGAGTTCGGTCCACTGATTTCTTCGCAACAACGCGACCGCGTTGCGGGGTTCGTCGAAGCGGGTCGGAAGGAAGGCGCAGAAATCGTTTGCGGAGGCCATGCTCCCACACGCCCCGGATACTTCTTCGAGCCCACCGTTCTCGCCCGAACCCAGAGCGACATGACCCCGGTCAAGAATGAAATCTTTGGCCCGGTGCTCTGTGTACAAACATTTGGCGATGGAGATCTCGATGCCGTGGCCCGCGCTGCCAACTCCACGATCTACGGACTTTCGGGCAGTGTCTGGACGCGTGACCTCGGAATCGCCATGCAGATGGTTCGAAAAATCGATGCCGGCCAAGTCAGCGTCAACATGCACGCCGCCATAGACCCAGCCGTACCCTTCGGGGGCAACAAGCAATCTGGTTGGGGCCGTGAGTTCGGGAAGGAAGGCTTGGAGCCCTACCTCAAAACCAAAGGCATCTCGATGACGTGGTGAGGACGCTCGATCGAGGCGCTCACTCGCCGCAGGTCGTCAACGGTCCGGCTGTTCCAGAGAGATCACGCATCAGCCGCTGATAATCGGGCGAAGCCAAGAGAATACGACGTGTTGCGCAACGCAGCGCCAGCGCATCGCCTCTGGCCAGGGTAAAAGACGTCGGAAGTTCGACAAGACGAGTCAGCTTCGGATTGCTTCGCAAGGACTCGAGCTCGATTTCGATGTGATAAAGCTCAGCCTGCTCGCTTCTGGCGTGTTCTTTGAGCGCGTCATTGAGCAGAATCCGACTTTCGGCGGAGTACCGGTCGACGGGGACTGTCCCCATCAACCGCAGCATCTGCAATGCATCGGGCGGGTGACGATTGATGCTGACTTGGGTCGACTTCCAATCACCTGCGTTCACCGAGACATAGATCAATTTCCGTCGCCCTGAGCTACGCGGCGGTTCCGTCCATTTCATCCAAGAGCTGCCGTCCGCCAGCGCGTCATAAAGCGCCCTCGCACCGAGGTTGTCGCTGAGCGCACCATCCACGAGGTGTAGATAGCCGAAGCGGGACGCATCGCTACGCGACTTCAAGACCGAGGCACGAAAATACTCCCGTGAGCTGTGATCACCCGTTTCGAGTGTCCGGGATACCCAGTCCGGAAGCGCGTAGCCACACCGCCCAGCACGATTTTCTATGGTGATCGGCGTCAATAAGGCCGGAATCAGGGTCGAGGCGGCGATGGCACGCGCGATCGGATATCGCGTGAGATCGGTGCAGATCAAATCGAAACTGTCTTGGGTGAATTCGAAACGACTTGCGAGCCCGACATCCGTGGCATTGATGATGAGAAATGGTCGATCACCGGTCTGGCTGAGATTGCTGAAAGTCGCGCCATGAAAAAGTCGACGATCGAAGTACTCGGCATACAGGTCGCCCCGGAAAAACTCGCTGGATGCCATGCGTAGCCAGTTTCGCGGGTCGAGGAGAATTCCGCGTCGTACTGAAGCCGTGAAATCTTTGTCGAGAAACCTCGACTCGAAGTCTCGAAACAATCGATCGCCATAGAGCGTGAAGTAGGCTGCCGGTACCGCACCACCCGATACCGCAGAGATGACGTCGACTTTATCGAGAAGGCGCGACGACGTCGCCCCGCTCCCTACGCGATCAGCGGAAAGCTGCTCGAAGAGCCCGTAGGCCATGGCCGACGCACGCATTCCGCCACCTGACAGACTCACGATGAAAAGCACCTCATCGTTCTGTCGAGACGGCACGATGCGGAGTCCTCGGTACCCGCCATCGGCCGTCGCCCGAGAGAGGGGTTCGCCCAAATACGCCCGGGGCGCGGCACATCCGCCAAGAGTCAGGAACGCCAGAACACAAGCGAGGATGCCTGAAGGTCGGCAGGCTCGCTTGGTCGGCATAGCGTTACCAAGCTCCTGTATTCGGCATCGACAACCACGGCTCCTCGGGCGTTTTTGCACCGCCCTTTTGCAGTAGCTCGATGGAGATCCCGTCGGGCGATCTTACGAATGCCATGCGCCCGTCGCGCGGCGGTCTCGAGATGGTGACCCCATGCTCCGTCAAACGTCGGCATGCGGCATAAATGTCTTCCACCGCGTAGGCCACGTGTCCGAAGTTTCGCCCCCCGGTATAAACCTCGGGATCCCAGTTATATGTCAGTTCGATCTGAGCTGAGTGGTCGCCCGGCGCGGCCAGAAACACCAGCGTAAAGCGCCCGCTCGGTACTTCTTTGGTGGAGATCACCTCCAGACCAAGAGCATCCCGATAAAATCGGATCGAGGCGTCGAGATCCGTCACGCGGACCATCGTGTGCAGGTATTTCATGGGCCGAAGTATAGGATGCAAGGGTGACATTGTCTGATCCAGAATGGTTGGCCGTCCTGACGAGTCTGAGCGTTGCCGCACGAGCTCTCGTGTTCACGCTGCCTGCCGCAATCGTGCTCGGTTGGATTTTGGCGAGAAAACAGTTTCGGGGGCGCGCGCTGCTCGATGCACTCGTCCACTCCCCCCTCGTTCTCCCACCGGTGGT
>JBIJCL010000223.1:0-3843 GCA_044344725.1 Steroidobacteraceae bacterium
ACGAGCGAGAAAGGGCGCAGCGCCAGGTTGAGCGGGGTCCACGTAGTCGTAGTGCGGTTTGTACTCCTGGCCCACTTCGTAGCGCAGGATCTGCAGGGCTTCTCCGTGATCGACCGGCCAATTGAGCAGCGCTGCGATGCGTCGCTCGATGCGCGTAATGAGCGACGTACCGCCTCGGGTGAGGGCGGCACCACTGCTGGTGCGCGCGTCATGGGGTTTTTCACCGCCGCCTTCCAGGTCGACGACGTTCGATGGCGTCACGCGCGCTCGCGAGAGGGTGATGAGCTCGTCGCATTCTTCATCGCTGAGCAATCCCCCGAAGAGCACGACTCTCGGCAGCGTCAAGCTGAACAATACTTTGACGTCGCGGTCGAGCGCGTGGACGACCGAGGGCCATGCGGTACCGATCGGTTGGGGAACGGGTACCGATGGAGCGAATTCCGAAGCGGTCTCCATCCGTTTCTTTGATGACACGAGTTCTGTGACGCGGGATTCGAGTGCTGCCGTCATGATCACGACGGCTGCATCTTCGGCATAGCCTTGCGAAATGAGCTCTGTCAGCAGGGTTTGAGGCGAGTGACCCGCTTCGGTTTGTCGGATGATCCATTGCCGCAGCTCGGGCGTGTCTTCGCGTAAGGCACTCATGACGGTACGGAGTGTACGCCGCTCCGAAGGCCCCCACGAGCGACGCCACCTCGCTGTCACATAAGCGTCACTGCGCTGTCACATCGGGCGCTTAACTTTGGCGCCTGAGGTCGCCCGGCCCCGCCGATCGGCCTCATCCAACCCCCAATTCAATTCGGCGTCGATCGGCCCGTACGGAGCGTCTTCAAATGCAAACCCTGGAAAAGCACCGAAATCTGTTGTTCCTCGCCGCCTCTGTGGCGGTGCTCGCTGGTTGCGGCTCGGAAGAGATCGCTTCCCCGGGCAGCGGCGGCAACGTGACTGTCAACGTCACGACTCCGCCTCCGCCGCCGCCTCCGCCGCCGCCGGCTTCGACGCTGGTCACGCCGGCCGCCGGTTGTCCGACGATCGATGATTCTGCAGGGCTGCGCGACATCGGCACGATCACCGGTGCGACCGGTACATACCGAGTATGTGAATTGCCGGCGCGCCTGACCCGCAGCTCCAACTTGCCGCGGGTTCCGGGTTTGCTCTACTCGATCGGCGGTCGCGTCGATGTCGGTGATGACTGTGGTCCGAGCGGTACGCCTGCGGGACGCGCGTGCGGCGTGGTGCTCACCATTCAGCCGGGCGTGATTGTCTATGGCGCTACGGGCACCTCTTGGCTGCACGTCAATCGTGGCAACCGCATCAACGCGATTGGCACGGCGACCCAGCCGATCGTGTTCACCAGCCGCGACAACGTGCTCGGACTCACGACCGATGACTCGCAAGGTCAGTGGGGTGGTGTGGTGCTCTCGGGACGCGCCCCGATCACCGACTGCCGCGTTCCGGCGGCGCCCCCGGGCACGGCCGAGTGCGACAGAAGCGTCGAAGGCGCGGTCGACTTGGCGCTCTACGGTGGCGCGACGCCCAACGACAACAGCGGCACGCTGCGCTACGTTCAAATCCGCTACTCGGGTTTCGTGCTCTCGGGTAACTCCGAACTGCAGGCGCTTACTACCGGTGGCGTCGGCAGCGGAACCTCGATCAGCTTCGTGCATCTGCACAACAGCTCTGATGATGGTCTCGAATTCTTTGGCGGTACGCACAATGCCACGCGCTTCGTGATCACGGGCGCAGATGACGATAGCGTCGACGTCGACATGGGCTACCGCGGTTTGATCCAGCACGTCATCGCCGTGCAAAAGACCTCGGGCGCCGCCGATTCGATGATCGAGTTGGACTCGGCCAACGCACTGGAAGACCAACAGCCCCGCACCTTCCTCAAGCTCGCCAACTTCACGTTCGTTCATCGCAACGCGGCGGCTGGCAACCAAGCAGCCATGCTGTTCCGCGGGGGCGCCGACGCGGCGTTGGTCAACGGAGTGATGACAACCTCTACGGCCTGCTTGCGCCTCAGCGGCGCCAACATGATCACGGCCAACGCGGGCATCGGCAAAGCGGGCGCGCCGACCTTCCGGTCGGTGGCGATGCAGTGCGGCGCGACTCCCTTCGTCGGCTCCAGCGGACTCACCGCGCAGCAGGTGGCGGACACGTTCAACGTTGCCGGTAACAACAGCACGGCGTCGTTTACGGCTTCGCTGACGGGCGGGTTCGTCAACGGTGCAAATGAGACCGGTCGCACGGCCACCGATCCGAAGACGGTTGATGCGGGCTTCGAGACCACCGCCTACATCGGCGCGGTGAGCGGAGCTAGCGACACGTGGTACGCGGGTTGGACCTGTAACTCGGCGACCGCGAACTTCGGCACCTCGAGCACGGCCTGCACCACGCTGCCGCGCATCACCCAGTAAATCTCCACCGCGGATAGTCGGGGCGAGTCGCGATCAATATCGCGATTCGCCCCTCACCGAAGCTTGCGGATTCAGAGGACGAGGAATGGACAAGTCAGTCGCGGGATCCCGCTCTTTGCTGATGCTCGCTGCCGCAATCTTGCCGGTTGCGGCGCTCAGCCAAAGCCCCCAAACCGCCGAGCAGATGCCGCCCGCCACGGAGGCGGTCGCCGCAGAGTCGGCGCCCGCCGAGTCGGTTGAAGAGGTCGTCGATGTCGACTCCATAGGTGAGATCGTCATCGTCGGTCGACGCGATCGTAATCTGCAGCAGGCGACCAACGTCGTCCTGACGGTACTTTCGGCAGAGGACATTGCGCGGACGGGCGAGGGTGATGTCGCCGGCGCACTGTCGCGTGTGACGGGATTGAGCGTAGGTAACAACGGTTTCGTCTACGTGCGCGGTCTCGGTGATCGTTATTCTCAGGCGCTTTTGAACGGCTCCCCGCTGCCGAGCCCGGAGCCGCTGCGCCGCGCGGTGCCGCTCGATATCTTTCCGACCGATGTGATCTCATCGTCACTCGTGCAGAAGAGCTACTCCGCGAATCTGCCTGGAGAATTCGGCGGCGGCCTGATCAATCTGACGACGTTGGCGGTTCCCAAGGCTCCGTTTTTGAAGTTCGGCGTGGGTATCAGCGGCGATACCGAAACGAGTGGACACATCGGCTACACGCACTTCGGTAGCAAGTACGATTATCTCGGCATGGATCGAGGCATCCGCAAGGTTCCGCCCGCGATGGCAGCCTTCATCGCGAGTGGTGACAAGCTGAGCTCGGGCAAGATCGACACGGGCGATATCGCCAAGCAGTTTTTGAATTCACGAACGGGCGTGATCCAGTTCAACGACAAGATGCCGATCAACGCATCGGCGTCGGTGACGGGTGGCACGTCGCGCATCATCGGTGATGGCGAGCTCGGTATCGTGGCGACCGCCGGGTACAGCAACGCCTGGAGCACCAAGGACAACACCGAGCAAACCGCGGCGGACGCCGCCTTGTCGGTGATCGACAAAGATTATCGCGAGGTGTCGACCGAGAATCGGATCGTGGTCAATGGTCTGCTCGGGCTTGGTTACGAGTTCGGCGACGGTAATCGCGTTCGATGGACCAACCTCATCGTCCGCGACACGCTCAAGCGCACCGCTCTGGCCGAAGGCGTGCAGCGCAGTCAAAAAATAGGGTTTGATTTCCTCGAGCAGAATACGGGTTGGTACGAGCGTGAGGTGTGGAGCTCGCAGCTGAGCGGCGGCCTGAATTTCGATCCGTTCAAGATCGATGCCCGCGTGGCACTCGCCAATTCCCGTCGCGAGGCGCCGTTCGAACTCGGCGTGGGTTATTCGCGATCGAACATCGCAGCAAGCCCTTTCGGTTCTTACTTCATCAATCGC
>JBIJCL010000224.1:0-3825 GCA_044344725.1 Steroidobacteraceae bacterium
GTTGACGATCGATTCCGCGCCGTTGACGATCCGAGCCGGCGAGTCGCGATCCATATCCGTCACGATCAAAACCGCCGATGGGGTAAAAATCTTTGGGCGGACGCTGGTTTGGGAAAGTTCGGCGTCCAACGTCGCGACCGTGAGCTCCGATGATGTGGTGT
The DNA here is from genome assembly GCA_044344725.1 of Steroidobacteraceae bacterium. GTDB lineage: Bacteria > Pseudomonadota > Gammaproteobacteria > Steroidobacterales > Steroidobacteraceae > UBA964. The sequence continues at coordinate 162 of JBIJCL010000224.1, forward strand.
CTGCGGTGAGTTACGACGGATTCGATGTGAAGACCGCTACGCTGACCGCAAGACTCGGGAACCTCAGCGCATCGACGACGGTTCGGGTCGTCCCGAAAGAAACGTTCAACGGGTATCGCGTCGATCCGGCAGCGAAAACGCTCGGAAGCGCGTATTGGGAAAATACGACGGTGCCTCTCGATCTCGTGCTTCGCGTTTTTCTCACTCGACAGAAAAACTTTGGACGGGATCCGCAGTATCAGTTTCAGTACTCGGGGTGGTCGGGATCTCTGACGGCCGGCGATTTCAATGCCGATGGCTTCATTGACGTATTTACCGCGGGATCGGCGTGCAATGGTTGGCAATCACGGCCGACATTCCTGATTTGGAATCCTGAAACCTGGCGGTTCGAAGAGAAGAACTTGTTCAATGATGGAACGGATTACCTTGGCGGTCCGATGGGCATCGCTCCCGCCTATCTGAACGACGACGACTATGTCGATCTTGTGATCATGGGCCACGGGGATGAATGCGGGACTCAGCTCAACGAGCCTGTGACCGTAGCCATCAGCGACGGCAAGGGCGGTTACGATCTGAAGACTCTCGAACTAGAGCCGAAAGAGCTCGCTGATCGATTCGGGCATGAGCTCGGTGATTTGGGTGACGTCTCAGGTGATGGCGTGCCCGACCTTTATATCAATGCGAATTCGCATTCCTATATTTTCTGGGGGCTGCCGAGATCCCCTTATTTCAGTTCATCCAATTTTGCCCACTTTGCGTCCGACACCAAAAACTTTCCTGACGCCCAGAATGGTTTTGGTGAGCGGGTTCCGAACGCATCGGAGTTCGCGTTCGGTGGAAAGATCGCGGACTTCGACGGCGACGGGCGCAACGACATGTTGATGCTGACGACGGAAGATGCCGGCACACCAAGACAGTCGCGGATATTTTTCAATCAGGGTGCGGGGCGCTTCGTATCCAACAAGTTCGTCAACCTGCCGTTTTTCTATGACGATGAAAATCCGAATCAGAAAAATCGAGTTGCTCATTTGATGGATGCGACGGTGGCAGACGTCGACCGGGACGGACTGAGTGACATCGTCGGAGTCAACCAAGAGAGCTACCAAAGTTGGAATCTCGTGGTCTATAAGAAAAAAGCCGACGGAGGGTATGTCATCGATCGAGATGCTGTCGTCTATAACGTCAACTCAGAAAACGATCGAAAGCAATACAAGTTGTCGCTCATCCATGCCGATTTTGATGGCGACGGAGTCAAAGATTTCTCGTATACCAGCTTTGGCAAAGCGTGTGTCAATGTCGCTCAAAAGACTGCGTTCCTTCTGAAGGGCGGAAAGCTGATCGAAACCAACATTGGCGATGTCGACCCTTATGCCAAGTGGCTGCTGACGAAGATCGTCCGTTACGGAGACGAGACAGACCCGACGAAGTATTACTACTGTCCGCCGTGATCGGCCGGACTTCTGCAAGTATTGGTACGTCGATTGTTGGTGCGAAGCGTCGCGAGCCGCAACAAAACTCTACTCGACGCTTTTAGATGATTTGATTTCGGCCGCTCGCCGCTGATCGTGTTGCTGCCTGTCGGAGATTGGGCATAGAGTGCTCAGTCTCGGGGGACGACGTTCATCGGTAGGGGTGATCTATGCGGAGCTTTTGCACCGCCAAAAACAATAATGTTGCGCTGAGCGCAATCTTTTCCTTCTCATTGCTTTTTGCATGGCTCTCGCCTCCGGTCGAAGCCCAAACCACGCCGAGTCCATCGATCACCCTCACCGCAAGCGCGTCCGAGGTGGCGATCAATCGCACTGCGAGGATCAGTTTCAAGGTTTCCGATGCGACCCGATGTGTCGCCTCGGGTCCGTGGAAGGGTGAGTTTCTCGGGGATAAAACGAAGTCAGGCAGCGTGTCGAGTGAGGCGCTCACACAGAGGGTGAACACCTTCGTCTTGGATTGTCAGGGCCCCGGTGGAACGGCCTCGCGGTCGGTGACAGTCCTCGCTTTGCCGGCTCCGGTGGTCGAGTTTTCGTCGGATCGTGATCGAGCGATCCCCGGCGAGTCGATTCGTCTGACTTGGGTTGCTCGTGACGCCCAGTCTTGCACGGCGAGCGGTGCGCCGTTCACGGGTACGAAGCCGACATCCGGATCAGAAACCTTGTCGGGACTGACCAAGGGCATCAAGAAGTTCGCTCTGTCGTGTCGCGGTGTGGGCGGGACGACCCGAGCCAATGCAGAGGTTGCGGTCGTACCGGCACCGACGCTCGATTTCACCGCTCGCGCGACGCAACTCCCGCAGTCCAATTCGGGGACCCAGCTCAAATGGAAAGCCACCGACGCCACAAGTTGTGTCGCGAGCGGCGATTGGAGTGGCGAAAAAGGCCTCTCAGGAACCGCTGAAACGGGAAGTCTCTCGACCGAAAAAACCTACACGCTTTCGTGCGTGGGGTTGAACGGCGATGTCGAAAAGACTTTGACGGTGGAGGTGGTCCCCGCCCCGACGGTGAGTTTGTCGCTGTCCGATGACGTGGTCGCGCCGGGCGAGAGCGTGAGGATACGCTGGGACGTGACGGACGCTCAGTCGTGCTCGGCGAGCGGGGCGCCTTTTTCGGGCACCAAGAATCCGACGAATGCAGAGGAGGTCCTTTCGGGACTCACCAAGGGAACCAAGTCGTTCAAGTTGACCTGTAAGGGCGGTGGTGGAACGACCGTTGCGGAAGCCAAGTTGACGGTGATCGCGAAGCCTTCACTCACCTTCTCGGCGAGCAAGGCCCAAATCGCCGAAAACACGGGGACGCTGCTCAAATGGAAATCGACCGATGCGACGAGCTGCGTCGCGAGTGATGACTGGAGCGGTGAGAAAGGCCTCTCGGGAACGGCAGAAACGGGGCTGCTCGTCGCCGACAAGATCTACACGCTGAAGTGTGTCGGGCTCAATGGCGAGGTCGAGCAAACGGTCACGGTCGAGGTGGTTCCGGCGCCCGTGGTCGAACTCACCTTGTCCGACGAAGTCGTCGCGCCGGGCGAAAGCGTGCTGATTTCGTGGGAGGTGACGGACGCACAAACTTGCACAGCCAGCGGCGCGCCGTTTTCGGGGTCGAAAAATCCCACGGGTAGCAGCGAGACCCTGAGCAATCTCACGAAGGGCGCCAAGACCTTCAAGCTGACTTGCAAGGGAGGTGGCGGAACGACTGCGGCCGAAGCAAAGATGACCGTCATCGCCAAGCCCACGCTCGACTTCTCTGCTCGTGCATCGCAGCTTCCGCAGACCAATACCGGCACGCAGTTGAAATGGAAAGCCACCGATGCCACGGCGTGTACGGCAAGCGGCGCTTGGAGCGGGGCCAAGGACCCCTCGGGCACGTTCGACACCGGAGTGCTCACCAACGACTTCAACGAGTACGGCCTGCAGTGCACGGGTTTGAATGGAGAAGTGTCCAAGCTGGTGACCGTCGAGGTTGTTCCGGCGCCGGTCATCACCCTGGAGTTGTCCAAGGAGGTGGTTGCGCCGGGCGAGAGCGTGAAGATTTTTTGGTCGGTGACGGATGCGAAGAGTTGCTCGGCAACGGGCGCACCGTTCACCGGCAACAAGGATCCCGAGGGCGGTGAGGAGGTTCTGTCGGGGCTCACGAAGGGCACCAAGACGTTCAAGCTGACCTGCCAAGGGGGTGGC
>JBIJCL010000225.1:0-3809 GCA_044344725.1 Steroidobacteraceae bacterium
GTCGGTGCCGGGCTGCCGGTGATCCAGACGCTTCGTGATCTTCGCGAGACGGGCGACGACGTGACGAGCATCGAGGGTATTTTCTCGGGCACGCTCGCGTATCTTTTCAATGTTTACGATGGATCGCGAGAGTTCAGTGAAATCGTGGTCGATGCGAAGCAGCGCGGCTACACCGAGCCCGATCCTCGCGATGATCTCTCCGGCATGGATGTCGCGCGCAAGCTCATCATTCTCGGACGCGAGATGGGTCTGACGCTCGAGCTCTCGGACGTGAAGGTAGAGAGTCTCGTTCCGTCGGGGCTCGAGCAGGGCTCCATCGAAGAGTTTCTCGCGCGCTTGCCTCAGCACGATTCCGCCATGAAGGCCCGCTTCGAATCGGCTCGTGCGCGCGGCAAAGTGTTGCGTTACGTGGGACGATTGACGGCATCGGGAGACGCCACGGTCGGCGTCGTCGAGCTCGACGCAAGGCATGCGTTCGCGAACATCGCGCTCACCGACAACGTCGTTCGTTTTGCCACCGCCCGGTACAACTCGAATCCACTCATCGTTCAGGGGCCGGGCGCAGGGCCCGAGGTCACTGCGGGCGGAATCTTTGCGGACTTGCTGCGTCTGTCGGCCTATCTCGGAGCACGCCTGTGACAGGGACTTCGGAACCGAAGGGGCTCACCCGGGCGACGGCCTTTGCGCCGGCGTCGGTGGGTAACGTCGGCATCGGATTCGACATCCTCGGGTTTGCGGTCGATGCGTTGGGTGATCGAATCACCGTATCGCGCAGCGAAAAACCGGGAATCCGCATCTCGGGCTGTTCGGGCGTTGCGACGGACTTGCCGCTCGAGCCCGAGAAAAATACGGCCGGGCGTGCACTGATCGCGCTCAACATTGCTGCCAAGCCGGCTTTTGGCTTCGAGATGCATATCGAGAAGGGGATTCCTCTCGGTTCGGGTCTCGGCGGTTCGGCCGCGTCGGCGGTCGGTGCCGTCGTCGCGGCGAATGCGTTGCTCGACCAGCCCTTCGATCGGCTCGCGCTTTTGAAGTTTGCGATGCAGGGCGAGGCGGTCGCGAGTGGTTCGCTGCACGTCGACAACATCGCGCCCTCTCTTTTCGGGGGTCTCGTATTGACCGTTGGTATCGATAACCCCAGGGTCAAGCTTATTCCGATCCCGCCGGGAATCACGGCGGTGATCGCGCACCCGCACATGTTTCTCTCGACGCGCCAGGCGAGAGCCATCCTCAAGCGCGATGTCGCGATGGCGGATTTCGTCTGGCAAACAGCGAACCTCGCAGGCTTCATTTCCGGCTGTTACACCAACGACCTCGAGCTCATTCGCGAGGGCCTCAACGACGTCGTCATCGAGCCGCAACGTCGACAGCTGATACCCGGTTTTTCGGCCGTTCGTTCGGCTGCGTTGGCTGCCGGAGCGCTCGGCTGTTCGATTTCCGGTGCGGGTCCGACGATGTTCGCGTGGGCGCTGGCGGGCGACGCGCAGGCGGTTCGCGAGCAGATGGTCGCCGAGTTCGCACGAAACGGCGTCGCGACGGATCACTGGGTCGTTCCCGTCGAGTCCGACGGCGCTCGCGTCGTCGCTTGAGCGGTGCTCCATTGAAGTTTCGCAGCACCCGCGGAGGTGACGAGCGTCTCGGATTTTCCGAAGCGCTGTGGCGCGGACTTGCCGCCGACGGCGGCTTGTATGTTCCCGAGTCTTGGCCCCGGTTCACATTGGCGGACTTCGACGGTGCAGAGACTCTCCCTGAAGTCGCTGAGCGGCTTCTCGCGCCCTTCGTCGCAGGTGATCCTCTTGCGCCGCAGCTCGGAGAAATCGTCCGCGAGGCCTTCGATTTCCCAGCGCCGCTTCGGTCGGTGCTCGGTACGGCCGATGACGAGGTCCTAACCGTTCTCGAGCTCTCTCAGGGTCCGACTGCTGCATTCAAAGATTTCGGTGCGAGATTTCTTGCGGCCTGCTTTCAAAGAATTCGCAAACCCGGGTCGGCGCCGGTCAATATTCTGGTTGCGACATCGGGTGATACGGGTGGTGCAGTCGCGGCCGCGTTCCACGGCAGGCCGGGAATGTCGGTCACCGTGCTCTTTCCGAGGGGCTTGGTTTCACCGACACAGCAGCATCAACTGACCTGCTGGGGCGATAACGTGCGGGCGTTCGCGGTGCGCGGCACTTTCGACGACTGTCAACGCATGGTCAAAGAGGCGTTCGCCGATGCGGCGCTTCGACAGCATCAGCAGCTCTCGTCGGCGAACAGCATCAACTTGGGCCGATTGCTGCCGCAGGCGGTGTATTACGCAGCCACCAGTCTTGCGTGGCACCGGAAACGAGGTCGCCCGCTCTCGTTCATCATTCCGAGCGGAAATCTCGGCAACGCGGTCGCGTGTCTGTGGGCGAGACAGATGGGCCTGCCCATTGCGCGAGTCGTGCTTGCGCACAACGCGAATCGGACGGTCCCGGATTTTCTTTCTACGGGAGAGTGGCGCCCACGTTCGAGTGTGGCGACGATCGCGTCGGCCATGGACGTCGGCAACCCGTCCAACATGGAGCGTATGCGTGATTTGTTTCAGGATCTCGAGGTGTTACGAGGTGCCGTGAGTGCCTTCGGGGTCGATGACCCGGCAATCCGCAGTCGTATTCGCGAGGACCGCGTACGTATTGGCGAGATATGGTGCCCTCATACGGCCGTCGCGGCGGAAGTGTGGGCGACGATGTCGGTGGAGCTTCGACGGTCTGAGGCCTGGTGTCTGGTCTCGACCGCATCGCCGGCGAAGTTCCCCGAAATCGTCGAGCCGTTGATCGAGGCTCGCGTGCCGGTGCCGCAGACCTTGGCTTGGTTGTTCGACCGTCGTTCGTTTTTCGAAGAGATCGACGCGTCACTCGAGTCCCTCCGGATTAAATTAAAATAAGCCCAATGGTTAATCTCAGGGCTGAACAATGGGGGCTCGTCGCCGGCGCAGTGGTGCTCGGCATCCTGATCGGTGTCGCAGTCACGTTATCGTGGCGATGGTACGGTCGGTACCGCGAGCAGCTGCGTCGTAAACGGCGCATCGAGGCGGTATCCGTCGATCGTCTACGCAACGTCGCCGTTCCGGATGCGAGTGGAGGGATGCTGCACATCGACTACGTATTGCTGACGGTTCGCGGGGTTCTGCTGCTCGATGTGCGCGACGTGGTGGGGAACGTGTTCGGTTCCGACCCCATGGTGGAGTGGACGGTCATGCACGCGGGTCGACGGCAGACTTTCCCCAATCCGCAGGGCCCCTTGTACGACCGTATCGCGGCACTCCGCGTAATCGTCGGAGATCTGCCGATCGAGGGGAGGGTGATGTTCGGGCGCGGCTCATCCTTCCCCAAAGGTTTGCCACGCCTCACCCTGCGCGAGGAGTCTCTCGAGGCGGAGTTTCCGCTTGGGGATCGAACGCAGGCCGAGCAGCTGGTCGAGGTCTGGAAATCGGACTGGCAACGACTGAAAGAATCTTTGTCGCCGAGCGAATTCGGGGGTCGCGGCTGACCGCTAAGCGAGCGGCGGCAATCCGAAGAATCGTCTGGCCGTCGCAGTGGTATGCGCGGCCAATTCCTCGAGTGTTTCGCCACGCGCTTCGGCGATGACTTCGGCGATGTGCCTCAGGTACATCGGCTCATTGCGGCGCGACTCGGGCTTCGGGATGAGGTCTCGAGGCAAGAGATACGGCCCATCGGTCTCCACCATCAATCGGTTCGCCGGAATTCTCCGAACGAGATCGCGCAGGTGCAGGCCGCGGCGCTCGTCGCAAATCCAACCCGTGATACCGATGTACAGGCCGAATTCGA
>JBIJCL010000013.1:0-13859 GCA_044344725.1 Steroidobacteraceae bacterium
GGGGGCGAGCTTCGAAAAACAATTGGCGAGGATGCGTTTTTGAAGCGTCGCGAACCGGGTGCCATCTTCCGGCCGACGCAAGAGCTTGATATCCGGATGACGCCGGATCACGCCCGTCGCCGAGCACGGGGCATCGACGAGAATGCGATCGAAGGCCCGCTCATCGGAGAGCGCTTTCGGGTCGGCAAGGTCGGCAAGTCGGGTTCTCGCTCGGGACGCCGCCGCCCCGATGCGCTCAAAAGTCGATGCGACGAGTGAAAGCCTCGATGCATCGTCATCGACTGCGAGCAACTCGATCCCCGGATTTCTCTGCAATATGTGCGCGCTCTTGCCGCCGGGTGCCGCACAGGCATCGAGCACGCGATGTCCGGTTTTCGCATCGAGCAGCAATGCAGCGAACTGCGCTCCGGCGTCCTGCACCGACACTCGCCCCTCCGCGAAACCCGGCAAAGCCGAGACCGGTATCGATTGATTGAGAACTATCGCCTCTGGCGGCGTGTCGAGCGCAAACCCTTCGCGTCCTGCCGCAGCGAGCTCGGCGAGATATTCTTTGACGGTGGTCGTCGGCGCCACGCGCAGCGTCATGGGCGGATGCTCGTTGTTCGCCGCCAGCATCGTGCCTGAACGATCACGATAGACCGACTCGAGTCGATCGACGAGCCACTGCGGATGCGCGACACGCGTCGCGAGATTCTGGTCGGCACGCTCGAGTAACTCACTGCGCTCACGAACGAATCGACGAAGCACGGCGTTCACGAAACCGGTGGCCCGCCCGAGGCCGAGCGCTCGAGCGGCATCCACGGCGAGGTGGACACTTACCTCAGGCGCCGAGCGCGAGTATTCGATTTGATGCGCAGCGGTCACGAGCAGTGAGCGAAGCAGCGGCGGGATATCTTCGGCGGGTCGATCGACGATGGACGAAAGCGCCGGCGCAAGTCTCAGATACCAGCGAAGCGTGCCGAGGGCGATGGCACGAACCGCAGCACGATCGCCGCGATCGTCCGCCGCTTGGAGTGCGAAGTCCGCCGAGCGGCCCGAATGAGCGACAGCACTCACGGCCTCCACGGCTGCGGCGAGAGTCGAAGCACCCGGCGCAAGTCGAGTACCGCCTTTCGCCGGCTGTGATTCCATGACGTCTACATCAGCATTCATTCAAAAAATTCCTCGGTGGAACGCAGGCCGTTTGCAAATTCACGGGCCGTCATGCTTCGACGCCCGGCGCGCTGCAACTCGGCGATCCCGAGTACGGCATCACCGCAAGCCACGAGCAGAAGATCGTCGCGAAGCCCGAGAATCGCTCCGGGCGGACGAGCGGTTTGGACGAAACCAGACAGGACCTGGGCGCGATGCACTCGAACCTGCTCGCCCCGATGCGTCGTCTCGGCAATCGGCCAAGGCCTGAACGCCCGAATCCGGCGATCGATCTCGATGGCGGAGCGCGTCCAGTCGATACGCGCCTCGGACTTCTCTATTTTTTTGGCGTAGGTGGCGCCCGACGCGGGCTGCGGCCTCGCCGCGACCGAACCCGACTCGATATCCGTCAGAACTTCGAGGAGCGCAGGCGCGCCGATCGCGGCGAGTTTCTCGAGCATGGCGACCGAATCGTCGGTCTCGGAGATGGGCAGCGCACGCTGCAACAAGATGGGGCCCGTATCGAGCCCCGGATCCATTTGCATGATCGTCACGCCCGTTTCGGAATCTCCCTCCAGAATGGCGCGCTGCACGGGGGCCGCGCCGCGCCACCTCGGCAGCAACGAGGCATGGATGTTGAGACATCCATGCTTGGGGATTTCGAGCGCCTCCGGCGGCAGGATCAATCCGTAGGCGACGACGATCATGACGTCGGGTTTCCAGGCCACGATATCCGCGCGGCCCTCCGGTGTACGCAAAGTGCGGGGCTGGGCGAGAGGCAGCGCGTTTTCCAGCGCGAATTCTTTGACAGCGCTCGTCGACAATTGGCGGCCGCGACCCGCCGGTCGATCCGGTTGCGTCAACACGCCGACGATCTCGTGACCCGAATGCACGAGCGCGGCGAGCGGGGGCACTGCGAAGTCCGGCGTACCGGCAAAAACGATGCGCATCGGAGCGAAGGCGCTGAAATCAGCGGCCGAGGGCGGCGCCGGCGGGAACCTTTTCGGAATCCAGCTTGGCGGGACGATCGCGACGCTCTTTGTCCAGCTTCTTGCGAATACGGTCCCGCTTCAGCGTCGAGAGATAGTCGACGAACAACTTTCCGTCGAGATGGTCCATCTCGTGCTGAAGGCACACGGCACGAATGCCGTCGAGCTCGCATTCGAACACCTTGCCATCGCGGTCCTTCGCCCGAACACGCACGCGTTGTGCGCGCTCGACTTCGTCAAAGATTCCGGGGACGGACAGACAGCCCTCCTCCATCACACCCACTTCCTCTCGCGAAAGGATCTCCGGGTTGATGAAGACGAGCGGATCGCTCCGATCGTTGCTGCAATCCATCACGATGAGCTGACGATGGACGTCGACTTGCGATGCGGCGAGACCGATGCCCGGTGCCGCGTACATGGTCTCGAACATGTCGTCGATCAGACGCGAGAGCGCGGTGTCGAAGGTCGTGACTGGTACGGCACGAGTCCGAAGTCGGGGATCTGGAAATTCGAGGATGTCGAGCAATGCCATGGAAGGGGACCCCTGCCAGAAAGGTAGTTCGTTGGACATCATTATATCAGCGAGGTTTCGCGCCTTTCCCGACTCGCCGAAATCGCGGTGCTCCGTACCCTTGGGCACCCATGGCCACACCCGAACACTATCGCTTCGCCTGTCTCCCTCGGCTCGATGCCAGCGCCTGGTGTCGCCTCGTGGGGCGCCTGTCATCCCCGCTCGAGCTCATCGGTCTACCCCAAGATCGCCTCCTTTCGCTCGGACTCTCGAACGGAGCTGCACTCGCACTGCAGCATGACGACCCATCTCGACATCGCGCCACGCTCGAGGCGCTCGAGCGCCACCACATCGAAGTCATCGCCGCTCACGAGCCCGACTATCCGCCACAGCTACTAACGTTGCGCGGCTCGCCCCCGGTGCTCTTCGTCCGGGGTCACCGCGAAGTGCTGAAAAACGAGCAATTGGCGATCGTCGGCAGTCGTCACCCGACAGCCAACGGGGCGCTCACCGCACGCGATCTCGCCTTCCATTTCGCTCAATGCGGACTCGCCATCACGAGCGGCCTCGCGACCGGCATCGATGCAGCAAGCCACCTCGGAGCGCTCGCAGCCGAGGGCATCACGATCGCAGTCTGCGGAACCGGACTCGATCGGACCTACCCCGAGACCCACGCCGAGCTCGCCGAGCGCATCCTCGAGCGCGGCGCCCTGATGAGCGAGTTTCCCCCGGGCACCCCGCCCCTGCCCCACCATTTCGTGCAACGAAATCGCCTCATCAGCGGTCTGTCGATGGGCGTGCTCGTGGTCGAAGCCGCCGCCAAAAGCGGGTCGCTGACGACCGCGCGATACGCCGGCGACCAGGGGCGAGAGGTCTTCGCAGTGCCCGGGTCCATCCACAGCCCTCTGTCGCGGGGATGCCACGAACTTCTCCGAGAGGGCGCCACCTTGGTCGAAAATGCTGAAGATGTTTTTCGAGAGCTTAAAAATAACCAATTAAATCAATCAATTAAGCCATCCCTTCGACTCGCCCCACCCGGGGCCTTCGAGGGGTCGCGGTTGGACAACCCCTCCGAAATCCTGTTAGATGCCATCGGCTTCGAGCCTACGAGCCTCGATGCGCTCATCGCGAGCACCGGCCTCTCCAGCACATCTGTAGCGTCCTTGCTCCTGTCCCTCGAGCTCGAGGGACGTGTCGCATCAGACTCTGCGGGCCAGGTTTATAAAGTGCTTCAATTGACCCATAACGAATGACCCAAACGACCGACAACGGCAGCGTCCTCGACATCCTCATATATGTGTTCGACCGGTACATGCTGGCCGACGCCCCCGATGTTCCCGAGCGTGACGCCCTGGCCGAAGACCTCGAGCGTGCTGGTTTCCCCGGCGATAACGTCGAGCGCGCGCTCGATTGGCTCGCCGATCTCGCCTACGAACGCCACCGCCCGTCGCTCGCCGAATCCGGCCCGCGTGCCATGCGGGTGTTCACGGACGCGGAGCACAACCACTTGCCGGCCGACTGCCGCGGTTACCTGCTCGAGCTCGAGCGAATCGGCATCCTCTCGCCGCAGCAACGCGAAATCGTCATCGAGCGCCTGCTCGCGCTCGATTCCTCCGAACTCGATGTCGACCAGCTGAAGTGGGTTGCCCTCATGGTGCTCTCCAGCCAGCCCGGCGAAGAACTCGCCTGCTCGCGCATGGAGAATCTCGTGTTCGATCTGCCGCTCGAACGGCCCCACTGACCCTGCGCCGGAGACGGCCCCATGGCTGAAAACCTCGTCATCGTCGAATCACCGGCGAAGGCCAAGACCATCAAGAAGTACCTCGGTCCCAAGTTCGAGGTGCTCGCATCGTACGGTCACGTCCGCGATCTCGTGCCGAAAGAAGGCGCCGTCGATCCGTCGCGCCGTTTCGCGATGAAGTACGACGTCATCGAACGTAACGAACGTCACGTCGACGCCATCTCGCGCGCGGTGCGTAAAGCCAAGGCGCTTTATCTCGCGACCGACCCCGATCGCGAAGGCGAAGCGATTTCCTGGCACCTGCGTGAGCTTTTGCAAGATCGCGGCGATCTCGACGGCAAGGAAGTCCATCGCGTCGAATTTTTCGAAATCACACGCAATGCGGTCCGCCAGGCCATCGAGTCACCGCGCGATCTCTCGCTCGACCTCGTGAACGCGCAGCAGGCTCGCCGTGCGCTCGACTACCTCGTCGGATTCAATCTCTCGCCCCTGCTCTGGAAGAAAGTCCGTCGAGGTCTCTCGGCCGGTCGCGTCCAGAGCCCCGCGCTGCGCATGATCTGCGAGCGTGAGGCAGAGATTCAGGCTTTCATCCCGCGTGAATATTGGTCGCTCGATGCTCAGGGCGAGCGCGAGACCCAGTCGTTCCCCTTGAAGCTCGTCGAATTCGAGGGCCGCAAGGTCGAGCAATTCAGTTTCACCAACGCAGACCAGGCGCAAACCGTCGAACGCGCGTTGTGCAAAGCGAGCGGCGCAGGCACCCCGGTCGGCGATGCTCCGCTTTCTCCGTCCGGAAAATTGCGCGTGCTCTCGGTCGATCGCAAGCAGCGCAACCGCAATCCCGCTCCGCCGTTCACCACCTCGACCTTGCAACAGGAAGCCGCGCGCAAGCTAGGTTTCTCGGCGCAGCGCACCATGCGTCTCGCGCAGCAACTTTACGAAGGTGTCGATTACGGCGAGGGCGCTGTGGGTCTCATCACCTACATGCGTACCGATGCGGTCAACCTCGCCAACGAGGCCATCACCGAAATCCGCGAGGTCATCGGGCGCGTCTACGGCGCGGAGTCGCTGCCGGAGTCGCCGCGCTTCTACAAGAACAAATCCCGCAATGCCCAAGAGGCCCACGAGGCCATCCGGCCGACGTCCGCCTCCGTGTTGCCGCAGACGCTCGAGGGCAAGATCGACGCGGATCAACTCAAGCTCTATTCGCTCATCTGGAAACGTGCGGTCGCGTGTCAGATGACCCACGCGGTGTTCGACACCGTCGCCATCGATTTGCTCGCCGGCCCAGATGGTCCGCAGCGTCACATGCTGCGCGCCAACGGCTCGACGCTGCTCAAGGCGGGTTTCATCGCGGTCTATCTCGAAGGGCAAGACGATTCGTCGGACGACGAAGGCGATCGCATCCTGCCGGCCATGAACGAGGGCGATGAGATCAAGCTCATCAACCTTCGCGGTACACAGCATTTCACAGAGCCGCCGCCGCGCTTCTCAGAAGCTTCGCTCGTCAAGGCGCTCGAAGAGCACGGCATCGGTCGCCCGTCGACTTACGCATCCATCATCTCGACACTCAAAGATCGCGAGTATGTCGACATGGATGGTCGGCGCTTCATCCCGACGGACATCGGCAAGATCGTCAACAATTTCCTGAGCTCGAACTTCGGTGAATACGTGGACTACGGTTTCACGGCCGCCATGGAAGACGAGCTCGATGCCATTTCGCGTGGCGAAGAAGCCTGGACCGATCCGCTTCAAAAATTTTGGCAACCGTTCATCGATCGCGTCGAACACATCGAAAAAACCGTATCGCGTGACGAGGCGGCCCAGGCTCGAGAGCTCGGCACCGACCCGGCGAGCGGCAAACCCATTTCGGTTCGCATGGGTCGTTTCGGACCATTCGTGCAGATCGGCACACGCGACGACGAGGACAAGCCGCGCTTCGCGGGGCTGCGCCCTGGTCAGAGCATGGACAAGATCACGCTGCCCGAGGCACTGCAGCTGTTCCAGTTGCCGCGCAAGCTCGGCGAGAGCCCCGAAGGCGAGCCGCTCGAGGCCAACATCGGACGTTTCGGCCCCTACATCAAATACGGCAGCAAATACGCCTCGCTCAAGGCCGAGGATGATCCATACACGATCACCCTCGAGCGAGCGATCGAGGTGGTGGCAGCAAAGAAACTGGCCGATGCCAACCGAATCATCCAGGATTTCGGCATCGACGACATTCAAGTGCTGAACGGTCGTTATGGACCGTACATCACCGACAAGCAGCGCAATGCGCGCATCCCGAAAGACCGCGACCCGAAAACCTTGACGCTCGACGAATGTCGCGCATTGCTCGCCGCGGCACCGCAACGCCCTGGTCGTGGTCGTTTCGGCGGCAAGGCAGCGAAGAAGTCGGCCGGTAAGAAAACCGCCGCCAAAAAGACGACGGATGATGCCGTCGAGACATCGGAGACGCCGTCGAAACCCGCCCGCGCCAAATCGGCCTCCAAGGCGAAGAAGTCGGCGCCCAAGAAAAAAACGGCCAAAGCCAAGAGCAAGAAAGCGGCGGCGGACGCTGCGGACTGACGCGGGCCGGTGAAATACCGACACGCGTTCCATGCCGGAAACTTCGCGGATGTGCTGAAGCACGTCACGCTGCTCGCACTGCTTCGATCCCTCACCAAGAAAGACAAGGGACTATTGCTGCTCGACACCCATGCGGGTCGCGGTCTCTATGATTTGTCGTCCGGCGAAGCAAGGCAGGCCAACGAAGCCGCTGGCGGCATCGAACGTCTGATGACTCAAGCGGCACAAGACGAAGCGAAGTTCGCCGCGTTTCCGGAGATCGTCGATTATCTGAAAGTCGTCCGAGAGACGCGTCAGCGCGCATCGGATCGACAGGCGTATCCCGGATCGCCGCTCATCGCGCTCGCAGCGCTCCGACCCCAAGATCGGCTCACGCTGATCGAATCGCAGCCCGCCGAGCATGCGGCGTTGCGAGAGGCGGTCAAAACAGCAGGTCGACAGGCACGGGATCGCGGGAGATCGCCCGAATCCATCACCATCGAATGTGCAGACGGCTATTCGCGACTACCCGCGTGGCTGCCCCCGATCGAACGACGTGCGCTAGTCGTGATCGATCCGCCGTACGAGGAGACTGCAGCTGACTTCAAAGCCGTCGAGCGCACCGCTCAAGAAGCCCTGCGGCGACTGGCCAACGCCGTGATTGCGATCTGGTATCCCATCAAGCAGGTCAAAGATACCGATGCATGGCGCTCGAGGCTGATTTCCGCACTGCCGCAGAAGGCCGGCGGCGAGGCCGTCGCGGGGCTCACGCTGGAGCTTTGGATCCATCCTCTCGATAACCGCGTGGGTTTGAATGGCTCGGGCATGCTGCTCATCAATCCGCCGTTCCAATTCGAGGATCGCGCTCGCCACTGGCTGCCTGCGCTGCATGCCGCGCTCGATCCGCAAGGCGGTGGCGGCTGCGCCGTGAGATAACATCACGCTCACCATGACGCGATCCGACCCCGCAAACATTTCGGTAACCCCCGATCGCTATGGCGTGGTCGGCCATCCGATCGCGCATAGTCTATCGCCCGTCATACACGCTCTCTTCGCCGAAGCCACTCGTCAATCGATGGTCTACGACCGTTACGACATCGCGCCGGAAAACTTTGAGCGTGAAGTCGCGGCGTTCTTCGAGAGCGGCGGCCGTGGCCTCAACGTCACGGTGCCTCACAAAGAGCACGCTGCGACGTGGGCGGACGAACTGACGACTCGCGCTCGACGCGCAGGTGCCGTCAATACGCTAATCAAACTCGAAGACGGTCGTATACGCGGCGACAACACCGATGGCGCGGGTCTCATGGCAGATCTCGCGCGACTCGGTGTCGAAGTGAACGATCATCGTGTACTCATTCTCGGCGCCGGCGGCGCCACCCGCGGCATCCTCGGACCCCTGCAGGAACGCGACCCTGCCGAACTCGTCATCGCCAATCGATCGGTCGAGCGCGCGCGCGCGCTGGTCGGAGATCGAGGCTGTCGCTACGACGAGCTCGGTCCGTTTTTGAATCGAGGTGACTTCCATCTCGTGATCCACGCGACGCCCCTTGGTCTCCGCGGCGGCATTCCGGAGGTCGATCCCAGAATCATCGGTCCGCAGACGTTCGCGTACGACCTTGGTTATGGAAAGCCCGACACACCGTTCATACGCTGG
Organism: Steroidobacteraceae bacterium; assembly: GCA_044344725.1. Taxonomy (GTDB): domain Bacteria; phylum Pseudomonadota; class Gammaproteobacteria; order Steroidobacterales; family Steroidobacteraceae; genus UBA964. The sequence continues at coordinate 8,571 of JBIJCL010000013.1, forward strand.
GCACGGCAGCACGGCGCAGCGGGTGTCGCTCAGGGTCTTGGCATGTTGGTTGAACAGGCGGCAGAGTCTTTCCGACTTTGGCGAGGGGTATCGCCCGACACTGCAGCCGTCCACCGCAAGATCGCGGCGTGAGGAGCCTTACTCGTCGTTCGATCTGAAAAGCTGGTGACGCCGCGCATACCAAAAGAACAGCGGCAGCTCCATCAACAAGAACGTCATCACGGTGAAGCCGAACCAGCCCACCTCGGTGACGAGCAGATCGAATCGCTCTTCGGAGCCCCAAAAGTTGAAACCCACCACGAGCAACGCGCAAGCGTTGGCGATCAGATCGTTGATGGCGAGTCGGTTCTGGTCAGCGCCTGCGAAGCGCGGGTAAACGATGAAATACGCGCACAGCAGAATGACCGCATTGACTGTCAGGACGAACTGTTCGGGACTGCTCATCGGGGGTTCCACGCTTCTTCAAACTGTCGCATTCTATCGCGAGTGGCTCGGTTATCCTTCCGACCGCCTCCATTCGCCTGCTTCGGGAGCCCGCATGACTCTACGCATCGATCGCCGCCAACTGATTCACGCCGCCATGTTCGGGCTCGGCGCCCTATCGCTGCCGGCGATGGGCAACCTGCTTTCGGCGCGCGGGTTCACCCACGGCGTCGCGAGTGGCGAGCCCGATATCGATTCCGTGCTGCTCTGGACCCGATTCGCTGCGGACGCCGATGTCCGCTTGAAGGTCGAGGTGGCGCGCGACGTGGGCTTCAATCGCATCGTCGGCGGCGGTGAGGCGGTTGCCGAGTTTCAGCGCGACTGCACCGCGCGCCTCACCGTTCGTGGTCTCGAGCCCGGTCGCTGGTATTTCTATCGCTTCATCGCGCCCGACGGCTCGATGAGCGTGACGGGCCGAACGCGAACTCTGCCGGTCGGAGACGTCTCGAAGTTCGGCATCGGCCTCTTCTCGTGTTCGAACCTCGGGTTTGGCTGGTTCAATGCTTACGCCCACGCCTGTGAGCGCAGCGACCTCGACGTGATCGTGCATGTCGGCGATTACCTATACGAGTACCCGCTCGGCAGTTATCCCGATTTGAAATCTTTGATTCCGGGTCGTCGCATCGAACCGGAACACGAGATCGTCTCGCTCACCGATTACCGCTTGCGTTACGCAAGCTACCGACTCGATCCCGATCTGCAGCGGTTGCATCAGTTCTACCCGATGATCGCGCAGTGGGATGATCACGAGTTCACCAACGACGCCTGGACGGACGGCGCCGAAAATCATCAGCCCGCCACCGAGGGAGACTGGTCCGTGCGCAGGGCCGTCGCCGAAAAGGCATATCGAGAGTGGATGCCCGTCAGCGACTCGCGTTGGCGCGACTATCAGATCGGCTCGCTGGCCACGCTTTTCAAACTCGAGACACGCATCTCAGGTCGCAGCGCACCGCCGGATCTCGAAAGCGCGCTCAAAGGACGCGAAGACATCGCAAAGGCCCTCATCGAATTTCGTGAGAGTACGGTCAAGTCCCCGAGCCGAACGATGCTCGGTGCAGAACAAGAGCAGTGGTTGCGTCGTGGCTTGCGTCGATCGGCAGCTGCCAAAACTCGATGGCAGGTGCTGGCTCAGCAGGTGTTGATGGGTGAAATCATCATGCCGCAGGACGCTGCGAAATGGGTGGGCCCCGACTCGCCCGAGTTCATACGACGACGATTGCGAGCGGGTCTTGCCGCCTCACGCGCAGGCTTGCCCTATAACCTCGACAGTTGGGGAGGCTTCCCTGCCGCACGAGAGCGACTCCTCAAAGATGCGGCGGATGCCAACGCCGATCTCGTCGTTCTCGCCGGCGATACCCACAATGCCTGGGCACAAAATCTTTCCATCGGAAAACAAAAAGTGGGGGTCGAGTTCGCCACTCAGTCGGTGGCCTCCCCCGGATTCGAATACAACCTGCCAGGCGTCGATCCGCGCGAGATCGCGCGTGCAGTCACCGCGAATAATCCAGGGCTCGTGTACATGGACGCGAGCCGACGCGGTTATACGAGCATCCTGCTCACGCCCGAGTCGGTCTCCGGTCAATTCCATTTCCTCAAAACGGTTCGCGAGCGCAGTACGGCGCTCGAGGAGACACGAACTCTTCGAGTGAGGCACCGCGCGCGCGAACTCGATGTCGTCTGATCCTGAGGTTCGAGGCGTTGCACATGACCACTGATCTCGTCACCGCCGTTTTCGTCGTGGCCGTCACCGTCAGCGTGCTGTTGAGCGTATGGCTCGCTCGTAGACAGATCGCGCACGTCAGCGCGCATCGGGATCGGGTTCCGGAGGGCTTTCGGGATGTCATCAGCCCCGAGGCGCATGCCAAGGCCGCCGACTACACCTGCGCCAAACAAAGATTTGGACTGATCCAGCTGGCATTCGGGACGCTGATGCTGCTGGCATGGACTCTCGGCGGCGGACTCGATCTCCTGAATGGTGGCGTGCTGCGTTTTTTCGGTGGTGATGAAAACGCCGCCGCCAGTCTTCTATATCCCGTTTCGCTCGTGGTGCTCTTCACGCTCATCGGTAGCGTCATCGAACTTCCCTTCGAGTGGTATCACAATTTCCGAATCGAAGAGAAATTCGGTTTCAACCGCATGACCCACAGGCTCTGGGTCAGCGACATCATCAAAAATACTTTGCTCTCCCTCGTCATCGGTATACCACTCATCGCTGCAGTACTTTGGTTGATGGGAGCGGCAGGCCCCTTGTGGTGGCTTTGGGCTTGGGCGCTCTGGATGGGGTTCAACCTGGTGCTCATGGTCGTCTATCCCATCTTCATCGCACCGCTCTTCAATGAATTCAAACCGCTCGAGGACGAAGCCCTTCGCGCCCGGGTCAATGCGCTGATGCAGCGCTGCGGCTTCTCCGCCAAAGGTCTTTTCGTGATGGATGGCAGCAAACGTTCTGCCCAGTCGAACGCCTACTTCACCGGCATAGGTCGATCGAAGCGCGTCGTCTTCTACGACACGCTGCTCGCGCGCTTGACGACCGGTGAACTCGAGGCGGTACTCGCCCATGAACTCGGGCACTTCCACCACAAACACATCATGAAGCTGATCGCGGGATTATTCGTGATGAGCCTGATCGGACTCGCGACGCTCGGCTGGCTGGCGCAGCAGCCCGCGTTCTATCTTGGGCTCGGTGTCACGCCCAATGCCTCGGCCTCGAACGATGCCTTGGCGCTGTTGCTCTTCCTCTTGGTCCTACCCTCGGTCAGCGTGGTCTTCGGGCCGCTCTCGAGCCGCCGGTCTCGCCAGTACGAGTTCCAGGCGGACGCCTACGCCAAGCAGCAATCGAACGGCGCCGACCTCGGCACCGCCCTCGTCAAATTGACCGAAGACAACGCGAGCACCCTGACCCCGGACCCCTGGTACGTCCGGTTCAACTATTCGCATCCGCCGGTCATCGAGCGACTCGCCGCCCTCAAATCAGGCTGACCCCCCCTCTCCGGAGGGGCCCCGAGGACGCGACGCCCCACCGTCAGCGGCCTATTGACTGGCCTGCATTAATATGCATAATGCGCGCACTTTTATGCAGACCGACCTCCAACAAGCCGAGCGCCGAAACGCGATCCTTCGCCTCCTGCGAGCCAGTGCCGTTCGCAAGCAGGAGGAGATCGTCGATTTGCTGAAGGGTCAGGGGTTTCCGGTCACCCAGTCGTCCGTGAGTCGCGACTTGCGGGATCTCGGGGTGCTGAAGGCCGGGGGTCGCTATCTCGCACCCGATGCCACACAACGCTCGCTCGACGACTTCGGCACCTTGCGCCAGTTCGTCCGGGGGGTCGCGACCGCGGGCAGCTCACTCACCGTGCTGCGCACCACCGTGGGCGCCGCCCAGAGCGTCGCGATCGCGATCGACAAAGCCGAGTGGCCCGAGGTCGTCGGAACGATCTCGGGTGACGACACCATCTTCATCGCCACCGACAGTGCCGCTGCGCAAACGGCTGTCGTCGCGCGTTTACGCGAACTGTTCCGCATTTAAGGCGCATCCAAGGATCCTCCATGTCTCAGCCCATCGTCCTCGCCTACTCGGGCGGCCTCGATACCTCTTTCCTCGTGCCTTGGCTCAAGGAGCAGTACCAGCGCCCGATCATCACGGTCACCGTCGACACGGGTGGCATCGACGCCGAGACGGCCAAGACGCTCGAACAACGAGCGCTTGCGCTCGGTGCCGTCGAGCACCACCAGATCGACGCACGTGCCGATTACTTTGACCAAGTATTGCAATTCCTCATCATGGGCAACGTTCGGCGCGGTCAGCTCTATCCGCTCTGCGTCGGCGCGGAACGCGTCATGCAGGCTCAGACGATCGCACTCATGGCGCGCAAGCTCGGCACAGGCAGCATCGCCCACGGCTGCACCGCAGCCGGAAACGATCAAGTTCGTTTCGAAGTGGCCCTGCGAACGCTGGCGCCCGAACTCGAGGTGATCGCACCGGTCCGCGACCGACACTTCAAGCGACAAGAAGAGCTCGAATTTCTGCAGAGCCGAAATCTCCCCGTACCGCCCTTCGGTGCCGCGTACTCGATCAACCGGGGGCTTTGGGGCGTGAGCATCGGCGGCAAAGAAACCTTGACCTCGCAGGGCAGCATCCCCGACGACGCCTGGGTGCTCTCCAAAGACGCCTTCACCAAACCGCGAGCACCCGAGAGACATGTGGTGCATTTCCAGAACGGCGTGCCCTGCGGCCTCGATGGCAAGACGATGTCCCCCGTGGAGGTCATCGAAACACTTGAGACGCTTGCCGGACCTCTCGGCATCGGTCGAGGCATTCATCTCGGCGATACCATCATCGGCACCAAAGGTCGCGTCGCCTTCGAAGCGCCGGCTGCCGAAGTGCTGCTCAACGCCCATCGCGAACTCGAGAAGCTCGTGCTCACCGGGCGACAGCAGCGAATCAAAGAAATGTTGTCTGGTCCCTACGGCGACTGGGTTCATGAGGGACAACTCCTCGATCCGGTATGCCGCGACATCGAGGCGCTCTTCATCTCGTCCCAGCAGCGCGTAACGGGTGTCGTCAACGTGCTTTTCCGCCCAGGCTCGGTGTTCATAGAGGGCGTGGACTCTCCCTACTCGCTGATGGCCGCTTCGAAAGGCGTATACGGCGAAGCCACGGGAGAATGGACGGCCGCCGATGCGCTCGGCTTTTCGCGCATCGTCGGACTCACAGGTGTTTTCCATCGTCGAGCGGGTGAACTCGCAACAGCTCAGGGGACTTCCAAGAAATGAGAACCATCGTCGTCGACAAGATCGCCTCCGTCACGC
>JBIJCL010000226.1:0-3798 GCA_044344725.1 Steroidobacteraceae bacterium
GCTGGAAGTCGGATCAAAAAACCGCGTCCTCGCCTTGCTCAAAGGCCGCTGGCTGCAATGCACGGTCGTGGCGGTGCTGGCCCTGACCTGGTGGCGCGGCGAATCCTGGATCGCCGACCTCGGCCGATTGGACGAAAGCGCCATCAACGCCCTTCAGGCCGCCGAAGCTGAAGCCTCGACGAGGGCGATCCTCGTTCCGCTCACTGTCGATGTCATCGTCGGCACCAACGACACCCTCGAGCGAATCTTCCGCAAGCTCGAACTCTCCGTGACCGATCTTGCGACGCTCCGGGCGTTGCCCGACATCCGGCGGAGCCTCGATCGGCTCTACCCCGGCGAAACCCTGAAGTTCGGCGTCCGCGATAACCAGCTGGTCAGCCTCGAACGGCAACTGAGCCCGAGCGAAACGCTGCAAGTCCGACGTGACGAAAACGGCTTCGATAGTTCGGTCATCGTCAATCCGCTCGAAAAGAACATTCGTGTAGGCGAGGCGACGATCAAGAATTCGCTCTTCCAGGCGGCAGGTGAAGCAGGTCTAAGCGATTCACTCGCCATGAAGATCACCAACATCTTCCGATGGGATATCGACTTCGTCCTCGACATTCAGCCGGGCGACCGCTTTCGCGTCATATATGAAGAGTTGAGTCAGGACGGCACGCCCTTGGGCGAAGGTGATGTGCTCGCGGTGGAGTTCATCAATCAGGGTACGGTCTATCGTGCCCTTCGCTTTGCTCCAGAGGGCGACGACGGCGATGCCGAAGACGAAGACTTCGGTTACTACACGCCGGACGGCCGCAGTCTGCGCAAAGCCTTCCTGCGCGCGCCGCTCGAGTTCACTCGGGTCAGCTCGCGTTTCAATTTGTATCGCCGTCATCCGGTGCTCAACCGGATGCGCGCGCATCGCGGTGTCGACTACGCCGCTCCGACCGGTACGCCCGTTAAGGCAGCAGGCGAGGGCCGCGTACGTTTCGTCGGAACGAAAGGCGGTTACGGCAAGGTCATCGAACTCCAGCATGCCAACGACGTGCGTACCGTCTACGGGCATTTGTCCCGGTTCGCGCGCGGGCTGCGTCAGGGCGAGCGTGTTCGCCAAGGCGAGGTCATCGGCTATGTGGGCATGACGGGGCTCGCGACCGGCCCGCACCTGCACTACGAATACCTGCAGAGCGGCGTCCATAAAGATCCGCAGAAAGTCCCGCTCCCGAACGACCGACCGATCCCGGCATCTCTTATGGCCGAGTTCCGCATGCAGGCTGGCCCCTTGCTCGCCAGTCTCGATGCGGGTCGGGTGACGCCCGCGCTTTTGGCCGCGACCTCAGGCACCGACTCTGCGATCGCAGCCGGTACGCCACCCGGAAAGACCGCGGTTGACGCCGGCGTCGCAAAATCCGCCGCCCGCGGCGCCTCGCTGTAACAATCTTTTCGAGCGTTCATGGTCTACTAAAGACCATGAATATCGCAGCGGCCTCCGCGTCGCCTCCCCTCATCAACCGAGAGCTTTCGTTGCTGGAGTTCAACCAGCGCGTACTCGTGCAGGCGCTCGATCCGTCGGTACCCCTGCTCGAGCGTCTTCGGTTTCTTTGCATCTCGTCGAGCAATCTCGACGAATTTTTCGAGATTCGCGTCGCCGGCATCAAGCAACTGCAAGAAAACTCTCCGGGGAGTCTGGGCGTCGATGGCCTGACCCCCGCCGCGCAGCTCGCGGCTATCCACCGCAGAGCGACCCTGCTGGTGGCCGAGCAGTACGCCTGCTTGCGCAACGTCTTATTGCCCGCCTTGCGCGAGGCCGGGATCGTCCTCGCGCCGAAGGGAGACTGGCCGCAGTCCACCCAAGAATGGCTTGCCTCCTACTTCGAAAACGAGGTCGAGCCAGTACTGTCACCACTCGCGCTCGATCCGTCCCGTCCGTTCCCGCGCATCCAGAACAAGAGCCTGAATTTCATCGTACGTCTTCAAGGCGAGGATGCATTCGGTCGCGAAGCGACCTTGGCGGTCGTTCAAGCGCCTCGATCGCTCCCGCGCATCGTCCCGATACCTTCCGAGAGCGGCGAGTCTCAAAGGTTCGTACTGCTGTCGACGATCATCGAGGCGTTCGTACCGAGACTCTTCGAAGGCATGCAGATTCTCGCTTGCCACCAGTTTCGATTGACTCGAAACAGCGATCTGTTCATCGATGAAGAAGAAGCGGACGATCTTCGTCGGGCGCTGGAGGGCGAGCTCGCACAACGGCGTTACGGCTCTGCGGTAAGGCTCGAAACCGCTGACGACTGCCCCCGTGACCTCGTCGATTTTCTGGCCAAGCAGTTCGGGATTTCGCCCCTCGACATTTACGCGGTGCCATCTCCGGTCAATCTGCACCGACTGTCTGCCATCTACGACCTCGCCCACCGAAACGATTTGAAGTATCCGGCCTTCCGCCCGAGCCTGCCCCGCCGCCTCAACGATGGTCCGGACATGTTCGCGGCGATTCGGCAGAGCGATCTGCTGCTACATCATCCGTTCCAGTCTTTTGCTCCCGTGGTCGATTTCTTGAGGCAAGCGGCGAGCGATCCGCAGGTGCTCGCGATCAAGCAAACGCTCTACCGAACCGGAAACGACTCGGCCATCGTCGATGCGCTCGTCGCGGCTGCGCACGCCGGCAAGGACGTCACGGTCGTGATCGAGTTACGCGCGCGCTTCGATGAAGAGGCGAACATCGAACTCTCGGATCGTTTGCAGGAAGCCGGAGCCCACGTCATGTATGGCGTCGTCGGCTTCAAGACGCACGCCAAGCTCGCGTTGGTTGCGCGCCGAGAGCGCGGTGGCATTCGTCGTTACTGTCATCTCGGCACCGGCAACTACCACTCACGTACCGCACGGACTTACACCGACTACGGCCTGTTCACCTGTGATCCCGAGATCGGTCAGGACGTCCACGAAGTGTTTCTTCAGCTGACGAGCCTGACTCGGACTCCTCGTCTCTCGTGTCTCTTGCAGTCACCTTTCGAAATGCATCGCGCGATGATCGCTCGACTGGAGCGTGAATCGGCTCATGCGGCGGCAGGGCGACCGGCCCGGGTCATTCTCAAGATGAACGCGCTGGTCGAACCGGAGTCCATCGGCGCGCTGTGCAAAGCGTCGCAGGCCGGGGTTCAAATCGATCTCATCGTCCGCGGTGTGTGTGCGCTGCGTCCCGGCGTGCCCGGTGTTTCGGAGAACATCCGGGTGAGGTCGATCGTCGGAAGATTTCTCGAACACTCGCGTGTGTTCTGGTTCGCCAATGGCGGCGACCCGGAGATTTTCTGCAGCAGCGCAGACTGGATGGACCGAAATTTCTTTCGGCGCGTCGAGATCGCCTTCCCGATCCGTCGCGAGAAATACAAGAAGCGCATCCTGGAGGATCTGGAGATCTATCTGCGCGATGACACGCAGGCGTGGGAACTCGACCACGACGGGCATTATCGACGCGCGACTGCTCGAGGAGCGCATGGAGTATGCGCCCAGAATGAATTACTCGACGCCTATACGGCGGGTAGACCCCTCGAAGAGTAAATCCGCAGTCGGAAATCGACGGCCTTGAGCAGGTCGATCTCTTGGCTCAGGTCGGCGACCGTGAGCGGATGGTCGCGTAACCAGCGAACCGGGAACCGCGCCTCCAAGATATTTCGGCCTCGCGCGATAAGCGTGAGCTCCGGCAAGGGCGCTCGTCCACGCCCACGGTGCAGCAATACGGCGAGACGCAGCAGAACGATGAGGTAGAGGATTCGCCGATCCCAGGGCGGCAAGAGCTTGTCGAGACCCTCGAGCGAGAGCTTGCGG
>JBIJCL010000014.1:0-13705 GCA_044344725.1 Steroidobacteraceae bacterium
GCCGAGATCCGCGACATCCCGACCGAAGCGATTCTGCGTACCGACATCCTGCCCGAGGAAGTCGCACTCAAATACGGCTATCGCGCCGACCAGCGCGTCATCAACTTCGTGCTGCGCCCGCGTTTTCAGGCCTTCACGACCGAAGTGGGCGCACGAGGTACGACCGACGGCGGACGCGAGGGTGCCGATCTTGGCGGTAATTGGCTGCGTATCCGACGAGACGATCGACTTCAGTTCGACCTGAAGGCGCGTCGCGAAGAGGGTCTCCTCGAAAGCGAACGTCGAATCGTGGGTAACGACGGCGAGCCCAATGCGGATGCCGCCTTCCGCTCACTGGCTCCCACCGTCGAACAGCTGACGGCCAATGCGGTACTCGCGAAGCCGTTTTCCGAAGGCTCCTCGTTCACGATCAACGGAACTTTCGATGACACGCGACAGCAGTCGCTGCTCGGACTTCGCCCCTCGCCCGCGGGCGCCATTCCTCTCCGCCGCGACATCGACTCTCGCGAAGCGCGACTGAGTGGACTATTGCAGGGTACGCGCTCAGGCTGGCGATGGTCTTCGAACCTCACCGCCGAGCGCAGCGATTCGACGACCGAGACGAGCGGTGAAACCTTTGCAGGTCGCTCCCGCAACGACTCCCTCGATATCGATCTTGTCGCCAACGGCACGCCGCTCGATCTTCCGGCCGGACCGTTGAGCATCACCCTGAAGGCGGGCGCGAGCACCCGCAGCATCGACAGCGTCTCTCGGCGACTCGGCACCGACCTCATCACCGATCTCTCGCGTAGCACCCAAGACGCGCAACTCAACTTCGACTTGCCAGTCTGGCGAGGCGAGGCCGAGCAAGCCGTGCTCGGTGCACTCGGCGCGAATTTCAATTACGCGATCGAGGATGTTTCCGACGTGGGCTCGCTTCGCACGCTCGGCTACGGGCTCAACTGGTCGAAGGCGCGTACACTCAGGGTGATCTTTTCTTTGACCGACGAAGAAGGCGCACCCTCCATGCAGCAACTGGGTGGTGCCGTCATCTCGACCCCGTTTTCGCGGGTGTTCGATACCACCCGCAACGAAACCGTCGACGTCACGCGTATCACCGGCGGCAACCCTGCCCTCACGCCCGATCGACGAAAAGTGTTCAAGATCGGCGTCGGCTCTCGCCCCTTCGAGGACATCGACTTCGACGTCAACGCCGACTACGTCCGTACGCGCTCGCGCAACATCATCTCCGGGCTACCTCTCGCCACACCCGACCTCGAGCGCGCGTTCCCAACACGCTTCCAGCGTGATGTCTCGGGTCGTCTCACCACGCTCGATGCGCGCGCGGTCAATCTCGCGGGGCGAGATCGAGAAGAACTGCGTTTCACCCTGAATCTCAGTCGTCCGTGGGGCCCACAGCCCGAGGCGCCGTTTCCCCAACGAGGCAGCGGAGGTGGTCCACGGAGCAACGAGGGACGACCTTCGCCCCCTCCGGGCGCGATGCCGGGCTCCCCGCCTGCCGTCGCGGGTACGACGACCGCAACGCCGGGCGGACAGCCGCCCGCGGGCGTCGCGGCCTCAGGCGTCGCAGCCTCAGGGGTAACGAACTCGACCGCGCCACCGGCCTCAGCCGAAGACGAGGCCGCTCGACGTGCCCGAATGGCGCAGATCGGCGAGCGCTTTCTCGCTTTCGCGCGTCGCGGCAGCGCGCAGTTCTCGCTCACGTACACGCAACGTCTGGAGGACGAGATCTCGCTCGCGCCAGGGCTGCCGGTGCTCGATCTTCTCGATGGCGACTCGCTGTTCGATACGGCAGCGGCTGCGCGTCACGAGCTCGAAGCGGCGGTCGGCGCCAATCGTGACGGCTTCGGTGGGCGCCTCACGACCACTTGGCGCAGCAGCAGTCGGGTCGTCGGGTCAGCGGCCTCGCAGCGAGGCGATCTCGAGTTCGCCTCGCTCACCACCGTCAACCTGCGGGTGTTCGCCGATCTCGGCCTGCAGCCTTGGGCGAGGGACTACCCCTTCCTGCGCGGGGCTCGCGTCAGCCTGGTGGTTGGCAACCTGTTCAACGAGCGGCAGTCCGTCAAGGCTCGGGAGGGCAACGTGCCCGTGATCTACCAGCCGGATCTCCTCGACCCGCAAGGCCGAACGCTCCGTCTGACGTTCCGCAAACTTTTCTTCCCGACCTTTCAACCGCCCGGAGGTCGCACGGGCTGACGCGGACTGCGATAATGACGCGGTTACACCGCTGCGCAGGCCTGCCATGCTCGAGACTCTCACTCGCGTCCCGCCCGATCCGATCCTCGGCGTCTCCGCCGCCTTCCAGAAAGACGACTCACCGGAAAAAGTAGATCTCGGTGTCGGGGTCTACAAAGACGAATCAGGCAAAACGCCGATTCCTCGCGCCGTGAAGCGTGCCGAGCAGGAGATGCTCGCCGCGCAAACCACCAAGACCTACCTTTCGCCGATCGGCAACCCGGGCTTCAACGCCCAAGTCGCGGCCCTCACCTTCGGCAGCGACCTCGTCGGTCGCAAGGGCGATCTCTCGCTCGCGCAAGCCCCGGGCGGCAGCGGTGCGCTTCGACTCGGTGCCGAATTACTGCTCGCCGCCAGACCCGGCTCGAGCATTCACGTCAGCGATCCGACCTGGGCCAACCACATACCGCTGCTCGGCAATGCAGGACTTCGTCTGGAGCGATATCCGTATTACGACGCAACCCACAACACGCTCGCATTCGAGCGGATGATCGAATACTTCGACGCACTGCCCGCGGGATCCATCGTGCTGCTGCACGCCTGCTGTCACAACCCGACGGGTCAAGATCTCGATGCTTCACAGTGGGCCGCCGTAGCCGAAGTGCTCGCACGACGCCGGCTCGTTCCCTTCATCGACATGGCGTATCACGGGCTTGGAGAAGACCTCGACCGTGACGCGGCATCTATCCGGCTCGTCGCAAAAGCCGTACCCGAGTTGCTCGTCGCCGTTTCCTGCTCAAAGAATTTCGGACTCTATCGCGAGCGGACGGGTATGTTGGCGGTGCTTTCGGCGGGCGGTGAGCCCGCGTCCATCGTCTCGGGCCAGCTCGGTCGCCTCGCCCGCACGCTGTGGTCGATGCCGCCCGATCACGGCGCCGCAATCGTCGATCGCGTGTTGTCGCAACCCGAGCTCCGGCAGGACTGGATGACCGAACTGCGCCACATGGCGAATCGCATCAATTCTTTGCGGACCTTGCTCGCCGACCGGCTCTCCGAGGCGACCCAACGCGACTTCGGCTGGATCAAAACGCAGCGCGGCATGTTTTCACGTCTACCCCTTACCGCAGACCAAGTGGTGACGGCGCGTGAAGCCTTGCACATCTACATGGCGCCCGACGGTCGCATCAACATCGCAGGCGTAAGCCCGGCGAACGTCGAGCATGTCGCCACAGGCCTCGCGGCCGTGATGCGCGGATGACGCACGATCCGACAGCGGGCTTGGGCGAACCCGCGCTACGCGCATGGTGGATGCCCTTCACCCACAATCGACACTTCAAGGCTCATCCGCGACTCATCGCCTCGGGCAAAGGCGCGTACTACACGCTGACCGACGGCAGGCGCGTGTTCGATGGTCTGTCGGGTCTTTGGTGTTGTCCGCTTGGGCATTCACCCGAGCGCGTCGTCGAGGCCGTACAGCGCCAAGTCGCGACGCTCGACTTCAGCCCGAGTTTTCAGATGGGACATCCGGCGGCCTTCTCGCTCGCCGAACGCATCGCCCGTTTCGCAGGTCGCCCGAACGATCGCGTGTTCTTCGTGAACTCGGGTTCGGAAGCGGTCGACACCGCGCTCAAGATTGCCGTCGCCTACCACCGTGCGCGTGGTGAAAGCTCGCGAACCCGCATCATCGGGCGCGAACGCGGCTATCACGGCGTCGGAATGGGCGGCATCTCGGTCGGTGGGATCACCGCCAACCGGAAGATGTTCGCCCCGCTCATGATCCCTGGGGTCGATCATCTCCCCCACACGTTCGATCCGACGCAGATGGGCTATTCGCGGGGCCAACCCGAGTGGGGTACACACCTCGCCGACGAACTCGAACGCCTCGTGACCCTGCACGATGCCAGCAATATCGCAGCGGTCATCGTCGAGCCCATGCAGGGCTCGACCGGCGTCATCGTGCCGCCGCGCGGCTATCTGCAACGACTGCGCGAGATCTGCACGCGTCACGGCATCCTGCTCATTTTCGACGAAGTGATCACCGGCTTCGGTCGACTCGGCACGCCCTTCGCAGCCGATTTCTTTGGCGTCAAGCCCGATCTCATCACTTTTGCCAAAGCCGTCAACAACGCTGCCGTACCGCTGGGCGGCGTAATCGCCTCAGAGGCGATTTACGACGCGTTCATGAGCGGACCTGAGCATTTGATCGAGTTCTTCCACGGCTATACCTATTCGGCCCACCCGTTGGGCGTGGCCGCCGCTCACGCCACACTCGACGAACTTCTCGAAAGCAAATTGATCGACCGCGCCGCGACACTCGCGCCCGTGCTCGAAGAGGCCATCCATTCGCTTCGCGGTGAGCCGCTCGTCGCCGATATCCGCAATCTCGGGTTAGCAGCCGCCGTGGACGTGACGCCGATCCCCGGAAAACCCGCCCTGCGGGCCTTTCAGGTGTTCGAGCAAGCCTTGTCGCGCGGCCTGCTGCCGCGCTTCACGGGCGAGACGATCGCACTCGCGCCACCGTTCATCTCGACCGAAGACGAGGTGCGCAATGCCGTCGAGATTTTGAGAGCAGCGCTACGCGCGGCAGCCTAGATCACGCAGGACACGCCGGTCCCGCCGAGACCGCAATAACCGTCCGGATTTTTCGCGAGGTACTGCTGATGGTAGTCCTCGGCATAAAAGAATTCGGGCGCGGCAATGATTTCGGTGGTGATGCCACCATAGCCACCGCCGGCGAGGCTCGCCTGATAACGGTCGCGACTCGCCTTGGCCTCCGCGAGCTGGGCGTCGCTCGTGCAGTAGATCGCCGAACGGTATTGCGTGCCGATGTCGTTACCCTGACGCATGCCTTGCGTCGGATCGTGCCGCTCCCAGAACGCGCGCAGCAACTCGCCGTAGGACACCTTGGCCGGATCGAAAATCACCCGCACCACTTCGGTGTGCCCGGTGAGGCCGCTGCAGACCTCTTCATACGTGGGATTCGGCGTGTAGCCGCCCGCGTAGCCGACCGAGGTCGACACGACGCCCGGAATCTTCCAGAAAAGCCGCTCGGCGCCCCAAAAGCAGCCCATCCCGAACACCGCTTCGACGGTACCGGCCGGAAACGGCGGCTTCAGCGGCGCACCATTCACGAAATGCTTGGCGGACACGGACAAGGGCGCAGAGCGCCCGGGCAGCGCTTCGGCAGCACTGATGACTTCGGTTTTGCGACGGAGCAGTGACATGACTGCAATTCTGGGGGTCGACCGCCGTGTCTTCAAGCGGCGGGTTGTGCTCGGGCGGGTTGTTCTCCGGCGAGCCGCTGCGTAACCTTTGCACTCATGACCGCCTGCCACCCGCACAATCTTCGACGAGACCCGACCGAGACACCGAAAGCCTACGGGTTACGCGTGTCCCTCAAGCCCGGCGATCCCTTCCGTACACTGCTCGGTGCAGACTGGAGTCGCACCCACTGGTTCGCCACTATCGAAGAGCGCGATGCGGCACTCGCCGAGATGAGTCGCAAACACGAGTACTCACGGCCGGGCGATCGCCCTGCGCATGTCTATGAAAAAGTCGTGAGCTTCGCCCACCAGCGACGCCCGTAGGTCAGCGCGACCGTCGCTCAGAACGTTCGGCCGAGGAACAGGTAGAAGGTGTTCTCGCCGCCCTCGCCGAAACCCGTGCCGAGGTAGACGGGGCCGAGCAGCGTGTCGAGCCCGACGAAGACGCTGCCGTGGGTGAGCGAAGAACCGAAGCTGATGTCGCTGCGGCGATCCCAGATGTTACCGGCCTCCAAAGATAATCCCGCGTATGCCGGCACATTCAGGAACCCTTCCCCTCCGCGCCCGATCTGCCGGTAATAGAGCAGACGCGCGAGCGCATAGTGTCGACCGCTCAAAGAATCGGGCGCCAAGCCCGAGAGGTTGAGGAACCCGCCCACGGGAAACAAGGACCGGACGGTATCCGGATTGGAATTTATGTTGGTGCCGAAAGACGTCCACAGTACGCCCGTATGCCGTCCGCTCGAACGCGCCGCGAGCCAATCGACCGATACGAGATCGGCCCGACGATCGGAACCCAGACTCGGCGTCTCGGCGCGCCACTCCGCCACCAAATATTGCCCGCGTCGCGGAAAATTCCGGTTGTCCAGCACGTCGTAAGAGAACCGTCCGTAGAACTCTCGAAGGTCGAAATCCTCGACGGCCGGGACCTCGTCGTCACCGATGCGCAGGCGAGCCTGACCGGATGCACGCCGCACACCGGCGCGAATCTCGCCCCAGTTCGACAACTCGCGACCGAAGTCGATTCCGTACTCGGTCGTACGCAGGCGATATTCGGCTCGTCGAACACCCTCCTCGATGAGCGGCACATTGCGAAGATCGAACCGCGCCTGCGGCATCACGAACCATCGGACCGAATCGCCGAGCGGGATGTGGAATTCCGTGGCGACCTTAGGCTCCGAACCGACCTGGAAGTCCCACACCCACTCGGCTGCGAGCGGGCCGATGTCGGCGAGCACGATGCGCGCAGCGGCGTTGTAGCTGGAGTTGCCGTTGAAATCGTCTTCGAGGTTGAGCCCGAAGCGCATGTAGTTCGGACCCCAGGAATTTCGACGGGCACTGAGCTCGAGCAGATCACCTTGAGCTCCGTCGCGCAGTCGATAATCGACGCTCTCGAAATTACCGCGGCCGAACAACGTGGTGAGACCCTCATCGAGCGCCTCCGCGCTCGACAGATCGACGAGGCCCGCACGCAACAACCGCTCGTAGCGGAGTGAGTCCGCTGCCACCCGAACATCTTCAATTCGCGGCTCACCACCCCTGACGGCACTACGTGTCGCGAGGTAGCGCGAGTAATCGTCTTCGCTGAGTCGCAACGCCGCCAGTCGATCGCTCGCGGCGCGCGCTGAAGCTTCACCGAGCGCCACCGCCCTAGAAAGAATGTCGAAATCGAAACTCGAGGCCTCGCCGAGTTCGGGCGTCAACAAAATATCGGTCGGCTTCAGTAACTGCCGCTGGGCATCGCTCCCGCGTCGAATCAGGATCGACAACATCTGATTGGAGATGGTCGCGACTGAATCGAGCGTGTCGCGCTTGCGCAGGGGGAACCCCACGTCGACGACGATGAGCACGTCGACGTCCATGCGGCGCGCGAGCTCCACAGGCAAATTATTGGCGAGGCCACCATCGACGAGCAGTCGACCGTCCAATTCCACGGGCGCAAAAACACCCGGCGCTGCGAGACTCGCCCGCATGGCCGTGACGATATCGCCTTGCTTGAGGTCGATCGCCTCGCCCGTCTCGAGATCGGTGGCGACCGCCCGAAACCGCGTCGGCAGCGCATCGAACTGCTCGATTCTCGCCACCGGCAAGGTGATGCGACGCAGCGCTTGGGAGAGACGCTGCCCCGAGACAAGCCCTTTCGGCAATCGGAAGGTTCCGCCTTTGAGGCCTAGCGGAAAATCGACCAGGAAATTTTGATCCTCACTCTTGCGTCGGAAGCTGAGTCGATCACGGGGACCCGGCTCCTGGAACGCCTGACGCCACTCGGGGGACTCGACGAAGGACGCGATCTCGGCTGCGCTGAGGCCGCTTGCGTAGAGGCCGCCCACGACGGCCCCCATGCTGGTTCCTGCCACGGCATCGATGGGGATGCGCTCGGCCTCCAGAACTTTGAGCACCCCGACATGGGCCGCCCCGCGCGCCCCGCCCCCCGAGAGCACCAACCCGACACGCGGACGCTCGCCGGCCGCCTCGGCCACGGAGGCCAGGAGCGTGAACGCCAGCAGCAGTACGGAGGTCAAACGCACGACTGCAAGGATACCAAGCGATAATGCACCCATGCTCGAACTTGCCTTGATGGCCCTGCTACCTGCGTCCCCCACCTCGCTCGAGGAGGTGGTGGTCACCGCGCGACGCCGCGAGGAGCGCCTCGTCGACGTCGCGGCCAGCGTCTCGCGTCTCACGCCCGGCGACCTCGGACGGCTCGATCTCACCCACCACGCCGAGAGCCTGAACCGCGTGCCCGGCGTCTTCTTGCAACGCGGCAGCGGTCAAGAGAGTCTGTTGGCGATCCGCTCTCCGGTACTCACAGGCGCAGGGGCCTGTGGAGCCTTCCTTTTCTTGGAGGATGGTTTTCCGCTACGACCCACCGGCTTCTGCAACGTCAACGAACTGTTCGAAACCAATACGGCCCAAGCTGCAGCGGTCGAAGTCCTGCGCGGGCCCGGCAGCGTCGTGCACGGCGCCAACGCCGTCCATGGCGTGATCAACGTGCTGACGCCCTCGGCGGCAGATCTCGCGGGTCTGCGACTCAGTACCGTTTTCGGCGCCGACGATTTCAGATCTCTCGGCTTCGCGCTCGGCGATGGACGCCAAGCGCTGCAGGGGCTCATCCGTCACGACGGAGGGTTTCGGGAAGACTCCGAAGTCACCGAAATGAAGCTCAATCTCCTTCACGATCGAGCGTTCGCGGGGGGCGATCTACGATGGCGCGCCGCCGCGACACGTCTCGACCAAGACACTGCAGGTTTCATCCGAGGACTCGATTCCTATCGGGACCGCGTCCTACGCCGCTCGAATCCCAACCCCGAGGCCTTCCGGGACGCCGAGAGCCTTCGGATGTCGACCGTCTGGACGCGCAGCGACTGCGAGGGCTGCGACGATGAAGCGCGGTTGATCCTTCGACACTCCTCCATGACCTTCCTGCAACATTTCTTGCTCGGCAAGCCGCTCGAGAAAAACTCGCAGACAAGCGCAGCGCTCGGTTTCGCACGGAGTCGTCCCCTCGCGCTCGACGGCTGGTCGTGGCGCGCGGGTCTCGATGCCGAGTGGGCTGATACGTCGCTGCTCGAGATCCAAGATGGTCCAACGCTCGAAGGCAGCGCCTTCGCGCGCTCGATACGACCCGCAGGCCGGCATTACGACTACGCGGTCGAGGTGGCCTCGGTCGGCGGCAACGCATCGATCGAACATCGCAGCACCGACTGGCTCTGGCGCGCGGCGGTGCGGGCGGACTACATCGCGTACTCGTATGACAACCGGATGCGCGACGGCAATACCGCCGAAGACGGCACGCCGTGCCCCGGCGGATGCCTCTACAGCCGCCCGGCAGATCGCGACGACCGATTCTCGCGACTGACGCCCCGCATCGAGGTCATCCGCCACCTGAGCGAGACGCAGCACGTCTACGCCGTCCTTGGCGAAGGCTTTCGCCCACCGGAAATCACCGAGCTTTATCGACTTCAACGAAATCAATCCGTCGCCGATCTCGATGCCGAGCGCATGCGCAGTGCCGAGCTCGGTTGGCGTTTTGCATTCGGCGAAGGCGCGACTACGATGCTGCGCGGCAACCTCGCGCTGTTCCGGGCGCGAAAGAGCGACGTCATCCTGCGCGATGCGAACGGATTCAACGTCATCGGAGGTCGCACACGACACGAGGGCGTCGAATACGAACTCGTCTGGCGAGCACTGCCCGGTTTACGAGTCGATCTGGGCGGCACCTTCGCGCGTCATCGTTACGATTTTTCTAGGGCGATCGAGGGCGGCGAAACGATCACCGCCGGCCTCGACATCGATACGGCTCCGCGACACATCCATCGTCTTGCGTTGAACGTGCAGCCGCACGCCCGTCTCGGCGTCGAGGTCGACCTGCGTCGCATGGGTGCGTACTTCGCCGATGCCGCCAATGCTCGAAAACATCCCGCACAAACCGTACTCGGCCTTCGGGGAAGGTGGCAGTGGACACCCGACTTCGCGCTGACGCTCGAGGTCGACAACCTCGCCGATCGCTTGCTGGCCGATCGAGCGGATTTCGCTCAGGGCGATTGGCGTTACTTCCCGGCTCGACGACGCAGCGTTTATCTCGGGGCCGACTGGCGTTCGCGCTGACGCCCCCGCGGAATCTGCTGGGTGATGCAATGGATGTTGCCGCCACCCAATAAAATCTCGCGCGCCGGCACGCCCACCACTCGGCGATCCGGAAAAATGCTCTGCAGCTGGGCGATCACTTTCGAATCGAGTCGTCGATCGAGCATCGGCACGATCACGCCGCCGTTGGCGATATAAAAATTCACGTAACTGGCCGCGAGGCGCTCGCCGCCTTTGCGCGGCTTCGTTCCCGGGCGAGTCATGAGGCCCGAGGCTTCGATGTCGGTCATCTCGAGCGGCCCAGGCATGGGAATTTTGTGGATTTTGAGTCGTCGACCCCGAGCATCGCGCGCATCGCTCAGCCGCTCGAACGCATCGCGCGAAATCGCGGTTTGCGGATCGCGACGATCGTCGCACCACAGCAGCGCCACCTCGCCCGGCGCGACGAAGCAGGCGAGGTTGTCGACGTGACCATCGGTCTCGTCGTTGAACACACCACGACCGAGCCAGATGATCTGCGTCGCGCCCGTATACACCTGCAACAAGGTTTCGATCTGGCGCCGACCAAGAGCCGGGTTGCGATTGCGGTTGAGCAGACACTCTTCCGTCACGAGCAGCGTACCCTCCCCGTCGGAGTGGATCGCACCGCCTTCGCACACGATGGGTGCTCGGTAACGATCCAATCCCTCGAGCGCCAACACCCGACGCGCCACGAGCTCATCGCGATCCCACGGAAAATACAGCCCGCCGTCGAGACCGCCCCAGGCATTGAAGTGCCAGTCGACCCCTCGAACCTCGCCTCGGGGTCCGACGAGGCAGGTCGGCCCCACATCCCGCATCCAGGCGTCATCGCTCTCGAGACGAACGACTCGAATTCGCGGCTCGAGCGAACGCCGTGCCTCATCGAACTGCGCATTCGAGACGCCCACCGACACGGGCTCGAATCGAGCGATGGCATGTGCCACGGCCGCGAAGGCCCGCTGGGCCGGACGGGCGTGATCGCGCCAGTTGTCCGGCCGAGTCGGCCAGAGCATCCAGCAGCCTCGATGCGGCTCGAACTCCGCGGGCATGCGAAAACCGTCCGCCAGCGGCGTTGACGTCAAGGGGTCGCTCATCCGCAGGATTCTATCGGAGCCGCCGCATGGACGGGCCGACCCCGAACCCCATGGTAGAATTCGCGCTCGCAACGGCGGGGGTTTCGAAAAATCGCCGGGCGTTTCAGAAGGAGTTCACACCACATGACCACGGCTTCCAAAGTCACCCTCACGCCACCGGCCGGGGGCGCCAAGATCACCATCAAGGACGGCAAACTCGTCGTTCCGAACAACCCGATCGTCCAGTTCATCGAGGGCGACGGTACGGGGCCCGATATCTGGCGCGCCAGCGTCCGAGTCATCGACGCCGCCGTCGCCAAGGCTTACGGCGGACAGCGCAAGATCCACTGGCTCGAGGTCTATGCCGGTGAGAAGTCGAACAAGCTCTTCAACACGTGGTTGCCCGACGAAACCGTCGCGGCCTGCCGCGAGTACCTCGTGTCGATCAAGGGCCCGCTCACCACGCCCGTCGGCGGCGGCATCCGCTCGCTCAACGTGGCGCTGCGTCAGCTGCTCGATCTTTACGTCTGCCTGCGCCCTGTTCGTTGGTTCAAGGGCGTGCCCTCACCCGTGAAGGCACCCGAGAAAGTCGACATGGTGATCTTCCGCGAGAACACGGAGGACATCTACGCCGGCATCGAGTTCGAACTCGGCTCCGACGAGAACAAAAAATTCAAGGAACTCTTCAAGGCGAACTTCCCGAAGGCCTACGCGAAGATCCGCTTCCCGGAGACCTCGGGCATCGGCATCAAGCCGGTGTCGCTCGAGGGTACCGAGCGTCTCTTCCGCGCGGCCGTCGAGTACGCCATCGTCAACAAGCGCAAGAGCGTGACCATCGTCCACAAGGGCAACATCCAGAAGTTCACCGAAGGCGCGTTCCGCAACTGGTCCTACGCACTCGCCGAGCGCGAGTTCCCGGGTCAGACCTACGGCTGGGAACAGTGGGAGCGCACCAAAGCCGAGAAGGGCGAGAAGGCGGCAAACGCGGAGATGGATGCTGCGAAGAAAGACGGCAAGGTCATCATCAAAGATGCCATCGCCGACATCACGCTGCAGCAAGTGCTCACGCGTCCCGACGAGTTCGATGTGCTCGCCACCTGCAACCTCAACGGTGACTACCTCTCCGACGCGCTGGCCGCTCAGGTCGGTGGCATCGGTATCGCGCCGGGCGCGAACATCAACTACGTCACGGGCCACGCCGTGTTCGAGGCCACGCACGGCACCGCGCCGAAGTACGCCAACCTCGACAAGGTCAACCCGGGCTCGGTATTGCTCTCGGGCGAAATGATGCTGCGCTACATGGGCTGGACCGAGGCGGCCGACGCTGTCATCACGGCCATGGACCGTACCATCGGCCAGAAAACCGTGACCTACGACTTCGCGCGCCTCATGGATGGAGCCAAAGAAGTCAAATGCAGCGAGTTCGCGGACGCACTGATCTCGAATCTTTGAGGTCGACGCGGTGACCGCCGAGAACCTGATCGAAGGAGGATCTCGGCGGATCGCCGCGGCCTTCGCGGCCTACAACCGTGAGTTCCGCGATATCACGCGGCGAGCGCCCACGCGTTTCGACGAGCGCGACTGGCATGGAAGCCAGCAAGATGCCGTCGAACGCATCGAGCTCTACGATCGCTGGGTCAACCTCACCGTTGCGAATGCTCGCCAAGATCTCGGAGATGTCGCGCTCGATCGTCAGCTCTGGTCGGCGATGCGCGATCGATTTCATGCGCGAACGGCGGGCTTGCCCGATGCCGCGTTCGCTCGGACCTTCTTCAGCTCCGTCTCTCGCCGAGTATTCGGCACGGTGGGCGTCGCGACGGACATCGAGTTCGTGGGGGTCGATCTCGATCCTCTCGAGGGCGCCGGCGACAACGCCGAAACCGAGCTCTACCGGAACCGCGGCAGTCTCGAGCTTGTCATCGAGGACCTGCTCGGGGACATCCGACTGCGCAGTCCCTGGATCGATTTCGAGAAAAGCGTGCGTACGGTCACGCTCGAGATCGGCAAGCAAGTGCGACGCCACCTTCCAGCCGGCGTCGATATCGATGGCGCGCTACAGCATATCGAGATCCTGAAGCCGCTTTTCTTCCAGAGCACTCGCGCCTACATCGTCGGTCAGTTGGTCGCCGACGGACTACGGCTGCCGCTGTCGCTCGCACTCAACAACACCGATCGAGGCCTCTTCATCGATGCGGTGATGCTCGACGAGGACGAACTCAGCATCGTCTTCGGGTTCACCCGCTCGTACTTCCATGCCGATCTCGAGCGCGTGGTCGAAGCTGTCGTCTTCCTGCGTCACCTGCTGCCGAAGAAACCGTTGTCGGAGCTTTTCACGGTTCTGGGGCGCGCACGACAAGGCAAAGCGGAACGCTATCGCGAGCTCGCCCGACACCTGCAGCAGTCCGACGATTTGTTCGCGCACGCACCGGGCGAACGAGGCCTCGTGATGATTTGCTTCACCCTGCCCTCGCTCGATGTGGTGTTCAAGCTGATCCGCGACCGTTTCCCGCCGGTCAAGACCGTGCTGCGCCAGGACGTGATCGACAAGTACAAGTTCGTCTTCCGTCACGATCGCGCGGGCCGTCT
>JBIJCL010000227.1:0-3748 GCA_044344725.1 Steroidobacteraceae bacterium
CGCTGCAATCTCTCGAGGGTTCGCTGCTCTCCGGTCCCGTCGATCCACAAATGATCGTCCTCGATCGGGCGCGCGATTCCGCGCATGGCGACTTCGCCTCGAACATCGCCATGCGACTCGCCAAGGCCGCGGGCAAACCGCCTCGGGTGATCGCCGAAGCCATCATCGCCGCCCTGCCTGCATCGCCGATCGTCGAACGCGTCGAGGTCGCGGGCGCAGGGTTCATCAATTTTTTCCTCGCCAAAGATCTCTATTCGCGCGAGCTTGCGCGCATTCACGAACAGGGCGAGTCCTACGGACGTCAGCGCTCCGAGCATCCGCGCAAGGTGCTGCTCGAGTTCGTCTCCGCCAATCCCACGGGCCCCATGCATGTGGGTCACGGTCGTCAGGCGGCCTTCGGTGACGCACTCGGCAATCTGCTCGCGGCGGCGGGCGATGCCGTCACTCGCGAGTACTACATCAACGATGCCGGTCGGCAGACCGAGATTCTCGCGGTATCCGTCTGGATCCGGTACCTCGAAGTCTGCGGAGAAGTCCTGAAGTTTCCGGAAAACGGTTACCGAGGCGATTACATCCGACCCGTCGCGGCCGCGTTGCATCGAAAAGAGGGCGTCGCGCTTCGACACCCGGCAGCGACGGTGCTTGCAGGACTGCCTGCCGATGCGCCCGAAGGCGACAAAGAAAAGCACATCGATGCGCTGATCGCCCGGTGTCGCCATCTCATCGGCGAGGCCGCATGGGAGCAGATGCTGGAGTCGAGCATCTCGGCGATGCTCGCCGAGATACGCGATGATCTCGAAGGCTACGGCGTCCGCTACGACAACTGGATCTCCGAGCGAGCCTTCGCCCAAGGCGGCGCTGTCGAGCGCGCGCTCGAGCGCCTGCGCGCCAAAGATCTGCTTTACGTGAAAGACGGCGCCGAATGGTTCAAGGCCACGCAATTCGGCGACGATGAAGACCGCGTCGTCGTCAGAGAAAACGGCGTCAAGACCTACTTCGCCTCCGACATCGCCTATCACCTCGACAAGCGCGAACGCGGTTTCGACATGCTCATCGACGTTCTCGGCGCTGATCATCACGGCTACGTCACTCGCGTGCGTGGCGGGCTGCAGGCCTTCGGTCATCCCGGTGATTGCCTTGAGGCGCCACTGATCCAGCTCGTCGCGCTGTTCCGCAACGGCGTCAAGATGTCGATGGGCAAGCGTGAGGCCAACTTCGTCACGCTGCGCCAGTTGCGCGAGGAAGTCGGTAACGATGCCTGTCGCATCTTTTATTTGATGCGCAGCAACGATCAGTCGCTCGACTTCGATCTCGACCTGGCAAAGTCGAAGTCGAACGAGAGCCCCGTGTTTTACGTGCAATACGCGCATGCTCGCGTGGCAAGCGTCATGAAGGAGCTCGCTGCGCGCGGCTTCGAGTACGACGCAGCAAATGCACGCAACATCGTTCTCGAGCGAGGCGCTTCCCTGCTCGCGGGTCAGCAAGCCGAAGCCATGCTCTCTTGCGTGTCTCGCTATCCCGAGGTCATCCAGCAATCGGCCGCACAGCGCGCGCCCCACGCCCTCGTGCACTACCTGCGCGAACTCGCGACCACTTTGCACGCCTTCTACAACGCCGAACGCGTACTCGTTCCCGAAGCGGATGTGCGCAGTGCGCGGATCTACGCGCTGCTGGCCGTCCAGCAGGTGCTGCGAAATGGACTCGCCATTCTTGGCGCTTCGGCTCCGGAGTCGATGTGAGCAAGACGCCTATCGGCCGAGACTTCAAGCGTGCAGGTCGGCGCGGTGGAACCGATTTCAACTTTTCGAACGAGTTTTTCGCGGGTCTTGCAGCGGGACTCGCCGTAGCGGTCGGCGTTTTCTTCTGGCAGCAGCAAGCACTCAAGGATGCGGTACGCGCGGCCGAAGAAACGGAGGGCACACCTCGCCCGGTCCGACGCGACCCCGTCGCAGCGACGACGGCCGAACCTGAACGTGAATACGATTTTTACGGGATGCTGCCCAAGAGCGAGGTGGTCGTCGCGGCGACCGACCCCAAGGCGCCGTTACCCACCGTGCCAAATACCCCCATCGAGCGGCCCGGGGTGTATGTGCTTCAGCTCGGCATGTTCAAGAATTTGGAAGAAGCCGAACGCCTGCAAGCGAAGCTGCTGCGCCTCGGCGTGCAATCGGCCGTCCAACGGATCGCCATGGAAAACGACGTGCTGCACCGGGTTCGCATCGGACCGGTCAGCAATCTCGGTGATCTCAACCGAACTCGAGCCGCCTTGCAGCGCGCGGAGATCGATGCGGTCGTGATCCGCGTCGGCGATTAGGTTTCGATGTCGTCCGGCACGCTGCGGAAGTCGACACCGAGCGCGCGCAACTTCCGGTAGAGGTGGGTCCGCTCCATTCCGACCCGCTTGGCGAGTTGCCCCACTTTGCCTTGGCATAGCAAAAGCTGTTGCTGCAAATACGCGCGCTCGAAATGTTCTCTCGCCTCGCGCAAACCCAGCGCCAACAGATCTTGCTTGACCAGTGTCTCGGTCGATGGCGCAACCTGCGAGAGCTCCCTCTCGATGTCGTCGAGCGAGACTTCCTCGCCTCCACCCTGCAGAAGCAGGCGACGCACCATCGTTCGCAGTTCCTGGACGTTACCGGGCCACGGATAATTTCGAAGACGATTCTGCGCCGCGATGCTGAAGCGTCGGAATCCGAGCCCCTCGCCATCGACCAATCGATCGACATAGTGTCTCAGCAGGTCCGGCACGTCCTCGGCGTACTCCCGCAGCGAAGGCACGCGAGCCACGATCGCGCTCAAATGCGCCAATAAATCACGACGCACGACGCCCTGCTCGATATCGGGCTGGGCCGAGCAGACGATGCGCGCCTGGAACGGGCGGGGCTTTGCGTCTCCAACTCTCGAATAACTGCGGGTCTCGAGCAGTCCGAGCAAAGCTCGTTGCGCCGATGCCGGAAGATCGCCGATTTCATTGATGAACAACGTTCCGTCGCCCACCTGACTGATCAGTCCGTCAGCGCCTGCATGGCCGAAGAGCGCGGCCTCGGCGTCGACTTCGCGCAGAGTGCTCGACACGAGCACCATGAAAGGCTTGGCCGAACGTGGACCATGATCGTGGACGAAACGCGCGAACGCCTCGCGACCGGAGCCGAATTCACCGACCAGCATCAGCGACGCATCACTATTGGCGTGTCGCAGCAACTCGCTGCGCAATTGCTGAACTTGTCGACTCTTGCCTACCGGAGCCGCGATCGGTCCGGATTTGGCTTTGGCCGAAGTCTTGCGTGCCCGCGCGCCCTCGAGCGCTTTTTCGACGGTCCGCAACAACTTGGCGAGCGACAGCGGCTTCTCGACGAAATCCATCGCGCCGAGTCGGGTGGCCTCGACAGCCGTATCGACCGTGCCGTGACCAGACATCATCACGACGGCGCAGGAATTGGCGCTCGTCGAAGACCACTCGCGAAGCAGCGTGATGCCATCGACATCGGGCATCCAGATGTCGAGCAGCACGAGGTCGGGCTGCTGACGTTGGCGGAGTGCACGGGCTTCGGTTCCGTTGGCCGCCACTTCGACGTCGTAGCCTTCCTCGGTCAATATTTCTTTGACAAGGCTGCGGATATCCGCTTCGTCGTCCACCACAAGAATGCGTGCTGCACTCATGCCCGCTCCCTCCTACGCTCCCCCTGCTCGGTGCCGGGGGCTGCCGCCCTCTCTTGCTCCAGCACCGGGAACATAACACGGACCATAG
>JBIJCL010000015.1:0-13658 GCA_044344725.1 Steroidobacteraceae bacterium
CCAGGTCGCAACGCCGCGCCTTGCGAGTTGCGATGACCGATACTCCAAATCTCGGGTCTGCCACCCGCGATCACCGGATTATTGGTTGGGATCGATCCATCACGGGCGATGCGGATCACCTTGCCGATCGATGACCCGACGTTTTGGACGAAGCCGCCGTTACCTCGATCGCCGAAAGTCACGAACAGGGTTTTGTCCGATCGAAAGACCGCCCGCGAACCAAAGTGCGCGCCGCCGCCGACCTTCGGCACCTGGCGGTAGATCACCTCGAAATCATTGAGCGTATTGGCGCTCCAACTCGCGCGAGCAACCGCCGTACCGAAAAGTCCGGCTTCCGCGCCGCTGCCCGCCTCCGTATACGTGAAATAAATCTTTGGCTCTGTGGTGAAGTCGGGGTCGAGCGCGACATCGAGTAGACCGCCCTGCCCTTCGACGCCGATCGCGAGCGGGAGGCTGATGCGCGCGTCCACCGCTGTGCGCGCCGCGTTGGTGACGACGAGCGTGCCGACGCGCTCGGTGATCAACAGGCGCCCGTCGGGCAGCTCGGTGATTCCCCAAGGTGATGTCATGCCCTGCATGAGTAACTCA
Organism: Steroidobacteraceae bacterium; assembly: GCA_044344725.1. Classification (GTDB taxonomy): domain Bacteria; phylum Pseudomonadota; class Gammaproteobacteria; order Steroidobacterales; family Steroidobacteraceae; genus UBA964. The sequence continues at coordinate 589 of JBIJCL010000015.1, forward strand.
GGGCGCGCGAAGGTCGCGTTGATCGCGCACTCGGCGGTGACGGGGCCCGTGGTGTAACGCGATCCGGTGAGCGCACCGCCGCAACCGCTGACGCCCGCCAGTACGGCATCGGCACCGGGGATCACCGAGAACTCAGCCGTGGAGCCGTGCTCCACCGAAACGATCGCGGGCGTGATCGATCCCGAAGCACTCGCATTCGCCGAAACGGTGTAGCGCTTGAGGCGAAAGGTCGCCGTGACGGTGCAAGGGCTCGTTATCGGCCCTGTGACGTAGGTCATCCCAGAGAGCTGACCGCCGCAGCCACTGATGGCGGCAATCTCGTAACCGGTCGAGTACGAGAGCGTGAAGCTTGTCGTGGAGCCTGAACGAACCGAAATCGAGGATGGACTCAATGCGCCGCCCGTACCCGAAGACACCGAAACGGTGAACGAATCGACTCCTCCACTCGAACACGCGCTGACCCATGAAATCAGCGGGGCGAGGAGAACGATCGCGAGGAGTTTAGGCATGGCCAAAGTGATCGAAACTTGAAGGCAGGGCGTCAAGATACTGCTGCAACTCGGGTCGTTCCGTGCGGACGGTCACGAGCGGCTCCGAGCCTGTCGCGTCAATCAGCCTACCGATCACGAAGGCTTCGCCTCGCGCCTCGAGTTCCGCAAGCGCCTCACGATTTTCGGGAGGTACCGCGAAGGCGAGCTCGTAGTCGTCGCCTCCCGCCAACATGAACCGCAGGGCTTCACGCTCTTCGAATATGCCTTCGCGCACGAGCGTGGCGAGCGCCTCCGAGCGCGGCACACGCTCGAGGTCGAGGATGGCGGCACACCCACTCGCCGCCGCGAGCTTGCCGATGTCGCCCGCGAGCCCGTCCGAGATATCGATGCAGGCGGAGGCGATATCGAGCAGTTGGCGGCCGAGTTCGAGTCGTGGCGTGGGATATTCGAATCGCGCGCGCAGCGCGGCGCGCGAGGCCGCATCGCCTGCGCCTGCCACCGCATCGGGCGCCAGCAGCGCAAGACCTGCGGCTGCATCACCTGGCGTACCCGACACACACAAGAGATCACCGGGCCGGCCTCCGGCACGACGCAACGCGACTCCATGAGGCACGAAACCAAATACCTGCACCCCGATCATCAAGGGACCGCGGGTGGTGTCACCCCCGACGAGCGACACCTCGTGCTCGAGCGCCAACAAAGAAAACCCTTCGGCGAATTCCTTGAGCCAGGTCTCGTCAGCGCGGGGAAGTGTGAGCGCGAGCAGGCTCCAGGCAGGCGCGGCGCCCATGGCGGCGATGTCGCTCAGATTGACGGCGAGCGCGCGATGTCCGACCGAACGCGCCGGCGCACCCGCCGGGAAATGCACCCCCTCGACGAGGGTGTCGCTGACGGCGATGAGGTCGAACCCCTCAGGAGGGCGCAGGATCGCACCGTCATCGCCCACGCCGAGCACGACGTCGCCGCGGCGACCACCGGCTTCGCGGAAAAAGCGATCGATCAGTTCGAATTCACCCAGCGGCATTCGGCTCAATGTTCGTGCGGTCGCAGCGCTCGCGCTGCGCGATCGAGCACGGCATTGACGTATTTGTGCGCATCCGTGGCGCCGAATCGGCGCGTGAGGCTCACGGCCTCATTCACCACGACGCGCCAGGGCACATCGGGCCGATGCGAAAGCTCGTGCACGCCGATGAGCAACACGGCGTGCTCGACGGGGTCGAGCTCGGCGGGCGCGCGATCGGCCCAGCCCTTGAGCTGCTCATCGAGCGCTTCGCGTGACTCGGCGACGGCACGCACGATCTCATCGAAATATTCACGGTCGGCGCGCGCCATGTCTTCTTCGGAGGCGAACTCGCTGAGGAGGTCTTGCCAGGGCGCATCGTTGAGCTGCAGACGGTAAAGCGCCTGCATGGCCAGTTTGCGGGCAACGGAACGCGCACCCGAGCGAGGATCTTTGATGGGACTCACGAACGACTCTCCCGAAGCAGCTGGATCATTTCGAGGGCTGCTTCGAGCGCCTCGCCACCTTTGTTCATTCGCGCCGGATCGGCGCGCTCCTCGGCCTGCGCACGATTCTCCACCGTGAGCACGCCAAAAATAATCGGCAACCCTGTCGAGAGGCCGGCGTCCATCAGGCCGCGAGCGCACTCCCCCGCCACGTAATCGAAATGTGGCGTGTCGCCGCGGATCACGCAACCGAGCGCGACGACCGCATGGACACGCCCCGCCAAGGCGATCTGCTGACACGCAAGCGGCAGCTCGAAGGCCCCCGGTACACGATGGAGGATGAGCGCCTCGGGCGAACCCCCGTGGCGCTCCCACGCGGCGCGCGCCCCATCGAGCAACTGCGACACGATGGAATCATTGAACCTCGCACACACCACGGCAACCCGCAGCGAGCGCGCATCGAGGGTCGGCGGTCGGCCAAGTTCGGTTGCGGGGGCCTCGAGTTTCATGAGCTGCGGTCCAGGTAGCTGTCCACTTGAAGGTCGAAGGCCGCGAGGCCCTGTAATTGCCAAGGCCTCGAGAGTACCCGCATGCGGCGAATCCCCAAATCTTTGAGGATCTGGGCACCGATGCCATAGGTGCGCAGCACCTCGGGGCCTTCGCCGATGGCGCCAGCCGAGGGTCGTCGATGCAGGGTTTGCACGGCGTCGGCAAGTTCGCGCGGGGTTTCGATGTCACGAAGGATCACGACCACCCCGGCGCCCTCCTTGACCACGCGCTCGAGGGCGGCGCGCAGCGTCCAGCGTCTCGCCGCGTCGACGACACCGACCACATCGCGCAGCGTATCGGTGAGATGTACACGCACGAGCGGCGATGCGTGACTCGCGATATCGCCGTACACGAGCGCGAGATGAACGTCCCGATGGACGTGGTCTTGATACGCGAGTAACTGGAACTCGCCCGACTCGAGCGTGACGCGTCGGTCGGCGATGCGCTCGACCGAACGCTCGTTGCGCAGTCGGTAGCGAATGAGATCGGCAATGCTGCCGATGCGCAGCCCATGCTGACGCGCGAAGATTTCGAGGTCGGGACGTCGCGCCATCGTCCCGTCGTCGTTCATGATTTCGACGATGACGGCTGCGGGTTCGAGACCCGCGAGGCGCGCAAGATCGCAGCCCGCTTCGGTATGACCCGCGCGCGTGAGCACACCACCCGGCTGCGCCATGATCGGAAAGATATGTCCCGGCTGGCGCAGATCTTGTGGCGAGGCGTCGGGCGCCACGGCCGTGCGCACCGTATGTGCACGGTCGTACGCCGAAATACCCGTCGTGACGCCCTCGGCAGCCTCGATCGAGAGCGTGAAATTCGTACGGTGTTCGCGATGGGTATCACTCACCATGAGCGGCAAGCGCAGTTGTCGGCATCGCTCCTCGGTGAGCGTGAGGCAGATGAGCCCGCGACCGTGGCGAGCCATGAAGTTGATGTCCTCGGGCCGCACCTTGCTGGCGGCCATCAAGAGATCGCCCTCGTTCTCGCGACTCTCGTCGTCGATGATGATGACCATCTTGCCGGCGGCAAGATCGGCCAAGATATCTTCGATGCGGTCGAGCTCGACACTCATCGCGCCACCTGCGGATCGAGCAGACGCTCGACATAGCGCGCCACCTGATCGACCTCGAGGTTCACGCGACGACCCGGCTTGAACTCGCCGAGCGTCGTCACCTCTTGGGTGTGCGGAATGAGGTTGACCGAAAACTCCGTCGGCCCCACGTCGTTGATGGTGAGGCTCACGCCGTCGATGGCGACCGAGCCCTTGCGAGCAAAATATTTGGCGAGCGACGGCGGACAACCGAAGCGCATGCGTACCGAGCGTGCATCCTCGCGCACCTCGAGCACTTCGCCGAGTCCGTCGACATGGCCCGACACCAGATGCCCACCGAGCGCATCCCCGGCTTTCAATGCAGGTTCGAGGTTGACGCGGCTGCCGACCTCGAGCGCCCCCAGCGTGGTGAGCGACAAGGTCTCGTTCGAGACATCTGCCGAAAACCCTTTGGCGTCGATCTCGAGCGCCGTGAGGCACACCCCGCTCACCGCGATGCTGTCGCCGGCGCGCGTGGCGGAGAGTGACAGGCGATCGACCGCGATGCGCAGGCGCACGTCGCCACCGCGACGCTCGAGCGTCACGATCTGGCCAACGTCCTGCACGATTCCGGTGAACATCGATTCGGGTCCTGGGTGACCTGGCCGCCTCAGCGGTTCGGGCGCAGCATGATACGGATATCGGGGCCCGTCTGGCGCAGATCATGAATCCGCCAATCGGGCGAATCGGCCAAGCGCAGCGGTCCGGCGAGGTTTGCCAGCGGGCGCGCATCAGACCCAAGCAAGCGCGGCGCAACGTAGAGCACGAGCTCATCGACGAGTTGAGAGGCGAGCAAGGTGCCTGCAAGCGTGGGTCCGGCTTCGGTCCACACCTCGTTGAGCCCTGCCCCACCCATCCAGGCGAGTGCCGCCTCGAGACTGAGACGCCCATCGGCCGCACTTGCGATCATTTCGATGCGGCGGCTCTCGTGGGCGTCCGCACGAGTACCCATGCTCGCGGTCGCTGCCGCGCTCGCGAGCGCCGACGCCGAAGTCAGTCGAACGATATCGCCCTCGGTGGCAAAGAGTCGTGCGGTGCTCGGAATGCGCAGGTGACGATCGAGGATCACACGCAGCGGATGCCTGATCTTTGAGTCATCGTTTACGACGACGGGTCGCGCCGTGAGTTCGGGATCATCGGCAAGGACGGTGGCACTCGTGCTCAAGATCGCCGCACTCTCGGCGCGGAAACGATGCACGTCCTCGCGCGCCGCTTGCGAGGTGATCCACCGGCTCTCGCCGTTTGCGAGTGCCGTCCGACCATCGAGACTCGCAGCGAGTTTGAGTCGCACCCACGGACGGCCCGTGCGCATACGCTTGAAAAACCCGAGATTGAGCTCTTCGCCCTGCTCGGAGAGCAGCCCGGTCTCGACCTCGATGCCCGCCCCGCGCAGGCGCGACGCGCCCGACCCGTCGACTCTGGGGTTCGGATCGCCGCAAGCAAAGATTACTTTGGAAATTCCGGCCGCGATCAGGGCCTCGGTGCACGGAGGCGTACGACCATGATGATTGCAGGGCTCCAGCGTCACGAACGCCGTGGCCCCGCGCGCCGCCTCGCCGGCTGCCCGCAAGGCAAAGACTTCGGCGTGCGGCTCGCCCGATCGTTGGTGCCAACCTTCGCCGACGATGGCCTCCTCGCGCGCGATGACACAGCCGACACGCGGGTTGGGTTGCGTGGTGCGAACGCCGAGCGCCGCAAGCTCGAGCGCGCGCTGCATCGCAAATCGCTCGAAGCGACTCCATCGCTCGTTGCGGGCGTCACTCACCGTCGTTGCCTTTCGAACCTTTCGCAGGGCCGGCGGATTTCTTCGCCGCATCTTCGCCGCTCAACAAAGACAACTGTCCGGCGAGCGGCTCGCGTCGACGACGACTGCGGAGTTTTTCCACTTCGTCGCGAAACGCTTCAACGTCCTGGAAACTTCGGTACACCGACGCAAACCGCACATAGGCGACTTCGTCGAGATGCCGGAGTTCGTCGATCACAAACTCCCCGATCTGACGCGAACGGACCTCGCGCTCGCCGAGCCCCCGCAGTCGCTGCATGATGCGCGTGATGGCCGACTCGACGCGCTCCTGCTCCACGGGGCGCTTCTGCAGCGCCTTGAAAAGGCCGGAGCGCAGTTTTTGTTCGTCGAAAGGCTCGCGGCTACCGTGACTTTTGACGACGAGCGGCATGACGAGCTCGGCGGTCTCGAAGGTGGTGAAGCGCTCACCGCAGGCGAGGCACTCGCGACGACGCCGGATCTGCCTACCTTCGGCCGCGAGACGCGAGTCGTTGACCTTGGTCTCTTCGTGACCGCAGAAGGGACAGTGCATGGCGTCGTCCCGTCAGTGGCGCGCGGTCGATCAGCGACCGGCTCGCGAAGACTCGTAGACCGGGAAACGACGGCAGAGCGCCGTCACCTGCTCGCGCACCCGCGCGATCGCCTCGGCCGAGCCTTCGGCATCGAGCACGTCGGCGATGAGGTCGGCGACCTGAGTCACCTCGGCTTCCTTGAAGCCGCGGGTCGTCGCCGCCGGGGTCCCGATGCGGATACCGCTCGTCACCATGGGCGGACGCGGATCGTTCGGCACCGCGTTTTTATTGACCGTGAGATGGGCCGCCCCGAGCGCGGCGTCGGCATCTTTGCCCGTGATGTTCTTGTCGGAAAGGTCGATGAGGAAAAGATGGTTGTCGGTCCCGCCCGAGACGATGCGATAGCCGCGCTTCTGCAACTGCGCGCACATGGCGCGGGCATTGGCGACCACCTGACGCTGGTAATCTTTGAACTCGGGCTGCAGCGCCTCGAGGAAGGCGACCGCCTTGGCCGCGATCACGTGCATCAAGGGGCCGCCCTGCGTGCCCGGGAATACGAGCGAATTGAATTTTTTGGTCAGCTCGTCGTTCTTGCGCGCGAGGATGAGGCCGCCGCGCGGACCACGCAGCGTCTTGTGCGTGGTGGTCGTGACGACATCGGCGTACGGCACCGGGTTCGGATACACACCCGCCGCCACGAGGCCGGCGACGTGGGCCATGTCGACGTGCAGGTACGCACCGACCTTGTCGGCGATCGCGCGGAAGCGCGGGAAGTCGAGGTAGCGCGAATAGGCCGAAAAGCCGGCGATGATGAGTCGCGGCTTCACTTCGAGCGCCTGAGTCTCGAGGGCGTCGTAATCGATTTCGCCGTTGTCCGAACGGATGCCGTACTGCGATGCGTTGAAGATCTTGCCCGAGAAATTGACCTTGGCGCCGTGCGTGAGGTGGCCGCCGTGGTCGAGGCTCATGCCGAGAATGCTGTCGCCAGGCTTGAGCATGGCCAGGTACACCGCGGCGTTCGCTTGCGAGCCCGAGTGCGGCTGCACGTTGGCGTAGTCGGCGCCGAAGAGCTGCTTCGCGCGATCGATGGCAAGCTGCTCGGCCACATCGACGAACTCGCAACCACCGTAATAACGCTTGCCGGGATACCCTTCGGCGTATTTGTTGGTGAGCACCGAGCCTTGCGCTTCGAGCACGCGAGGGCTCGCGTAATTCTCTGAGGCGATGAGCTCGATGTGGTCTTCTTGTCGGACGAGTTCCGCACTCATCGATCGGGCAAGTTCGGGATCGAATTCTGCGATGGTCATGCGACTCGAATACATCGTCGGGGCCTCGGGCTGTTAAAGATCGGCGTTGGAAGGCCCGCTATTCTAGCCGAACAGTCCCTCGACCACGGCGTTCCAACCCGCCGCAATATTTTGCCGGTTGTACCCGCCACCGCCCGTAGCGAGCACTCGTCCGTGGCCGAGTCGCTCGGCCAGCTGCGTGAGATCGCGTGCCGCCCTCCCATGCGCCTCGGATGACAGCGCAAGATGCGTCAGGGGGTCACCCGCGATGCTGTCGGCTCCGCACTGCAGCAGCAGGAACTCGGGCTCGAAACTTTCCAAATGACGCAAGACTTGGGCCCAGGCGGGCGCGAACGCGGCATCGTCCGAGCCCGGCGCGAGCGGCACATTGAGCTTCGTACCCGCGGCCTCGCCCGTCCCGCGCTCGTCGGCGCTGCCCGTACCCGGATACAGAAATCGCCCATCCTCATGGATATCGGCAAAGATGACTTGCGGATCGCCCTCGAAGCCGTAGAACACGCCATCGCCGTGATGTGCATCGATGTCGACATAAGCGATGCGCGAGAGGCCGTACGTTCGGCGCAGCCACTCGATGGCGATCCCGCAATCGTTGAGTGCGCAAAAACCCGCCGCGCCCCCGCGTCCCGCGTGATGGAGGCCCGCGATGGGCACGAAGGCGCGCCTGGCCTTGCCCGTCATGATCGCCGAGGCCGCTTCGAGTGTGCCGCCGACGACGTCGGAGGCGGCCTCGAACACGCCGGGGAACACCGGGGTGTCGCCGCCATCGAGATAACCGAAGCCCGCCTGCGAGCGTCCGCGAAGAAAATCGAGGTATTGCCGGGTGTGGAAGAGCTCGAGTTCCTCGAGCGTCGCCATGCGCGTGTCTTCGACGTGACAACGCCTCTCGAGGCCCCGGGCCTCGAACTCGCGGTAAAAAGCCGCGTGACGATCCGGACCCCAAGGATGGCCGTTACCGAAGCCGTAGCGGGCGAGCCGCTCACCGGCGATGACGAGAACCTCGGACATGACCCCCGCCTGCCCCGAACTCTGATGCGCGGGAGCCTAGCACAGGCGATAATGCGGGCCCTTTTCCAAGCCTTCGGCGCCCCCATATCCCCCTCATGGCCCAGTACATTTACACGATGAACCGGGTGGGCAAGATCGTGCCCCCCAAGCGTCAGATCCTCCGCGACATCAGCCTGTCGTTCTTCCCAGGCGCCAAGATCGGCGTGCTCGGCCTCAACGGCTCGGGCAAATCGACGCTGCTCAAGATCATGGCGGGTCTCGATACCAACATCGAGGGCGAGGCGCGTCCCCAGCCGAACATCAAGGTGGGTTACCTGCCGCAGGAGCCCGAGCTCGATCCCAAGAAGACCGTGCGCCAGGAAGTCGTGCAAGGCATCGGCGGGATGTTCGCGAAGGTCGAGCGCTTCAACGCGATCAGCGAACAGTTCGCCGAGCCGATGTCGGACGACGAGATGAACAAGCTCCTCGAAGAGCAAGCGAAGCTGCAGGACGAGATCGACGCGGCGGGCGGTTGGGAGCTCGACCGCAAACTCGAGATCGCCGCCGATGCGCTGCGCCTGCCGTCGTGGGACTCCACCATCGAGTTGCTCTCGGGCGGTGAAAAGCGCCGCGTGGCGCTGTGCCGCTTGCTGCTCTCACAGCCGGACATGTTGCTGCTCGATGAGCCGACGAACCACCTCGATGCCGAGTCGATCGCCTGGCTCGAAAAATATCTCGAGCAGTATCCCTCGACCGTCATCGCGGTCACCCACGATCGCTACTTCCTCGACAATGTCGCCGAGTGGATCCTCGAGCTCGATCGCGGTCACGGCATTCCGTACCACGGCAACTACTCGTCGTGGCTCGAGCAAAAGGAGAAGCGTCTCGCCCAGGAAGAGCGCGAGCGCGAAGCACTGCGCAAGACCCTCGAGCGCGAGCTCGAGTGGGTGCGCCAGAACCCGAAGGCGCGCCAGGCCAAGAGCAAGGCGCGCATGCAGCGCTATGAAGAACTGGCCTCGCGCGAGTTCCAGGAGCGCAACGAGACCAATGAAATCTACATCCCGCCGGGCGAGCGTCTCGGTGATCTCGTCATCGAGGCGAAGGGTCTGCGCAAGTCGTTCGGCGATCGGTTGCTGATCGACAACCTCAACTTCAATCTGCCGCCCGGCGGCATCGTCGGCATCATCGGCCCGAACGGCGCCGGCAAGACCACCCTCTTCCGCATGCTGACGGGTGTCGAGAAGCCCGATGCCGGTGAGATCCGCATTGGCCCCTCGGTGAAACTGGCTTATGTCGATCAGTCACGCCAGGCGCTCAACGACAAGAACTCCGTGTGGCAGGAAATCTCGAACGGGCTCGATCTCATCAAGGTGGGCAACTACGAGACGCCGTCGCGCGGCTACGTCGGTCGATTCAACTTCAAGGGTACGCAGCAGCAACAGCTGATCGGCGAGCTCTCGGGCGGTGAGCGCAATCGCGTTCACTTGGCCAAAGTATTGAAGTCGGGTGGCAACGTGCTGCTGCTCGACGAACCGACCAACGACCTCGACGTCGAAACCCTGCGCGCACTCGAGGAAGGCCTGCTCGCCTACCCCGGCTGCGCCGTCGTGATTTCGCACGATCGTTGGTTCCTCGATCGCATCGCAACCCACATCCTTGCCTTTGAGGGCAACTCGGAAGTCGTGTGGTTCGAGGGGAACTATCAGGAGTATGTCGAGGACTACCGTAAGCGACGCGGCGAAGATGCCAATCAGCCGCACCGCATTCGGTACAAACCGCTGGTGCGGTAAATTTCTGGAATCTTTATTTGAGGGGGCTCAAGTGAAAAGCTGGATCAGATTCGCGATCGTTGCCGTCTCTTTGCTCGCATCCGCTGCAGACGCGCAGCCGACGCCGGCACCTTCGACACCGATCGCCCTCGAGGCGCTTTTCCGAGAGCCGGAGTTCCGGCAAGTCACCCTCTCGCCCGACGGGCAGCACATTGCCGTAACAATGCCCGAGGGCGACCGGACGGTGCTCGTCGTGCTCAAGATCGGCACCAAAAAGCCGCTCTCGCGTTGGGACTTTGGCGCCACGCAGCACATCGGCAATGTCTATTGGGTCAACAACCAACGCATTCTCTTCGGCGTCTCCGAGAAGAAAGGCAGTCTCGACTCCCGTCAACCCACCCCCGACCTCTATGCCTCGGACATCGACGGCTCCAAGCGCATCGAAATACCGAACGGCAATACCTACCAGATTTTGGGTCGGACCAAAGACGACCCGAACGTCCTTTGGGCGCAGCGCTCGATCGAGCAAGCCTTCCTGTTCAAGCTCGACACACGAGATGGACGGGCAAATACCGTGGCCTCGGCACCGCTCGAGTTCGGTAGCTTCCTTCTCGACCATAACGAGCAGGTTCGCTACGCCATCGGCCGAGTCAAAAATAATGTGCTCCGTACTCTGCAAAGACAGGGCGATAACTGGATCACGCTCAGCGAGATGGAGCTCGGTGGCGATGATTTCCTGATGCCGATCGCCTTCGACGCCGACAATCGTCGCGTGTTCATGATGAGCAGCGAAAAAGGCGCGCCGAGAAAAGTCATCCTCAAAGACCCGCAAACCGGTGCGACCGAGGTCGTGAGTGAAAACCCTATCTCGGATCCCACCGAGCAAATCATGAGCGGTGACGAGCGGCATATGCTCGCCGTCGAGTATCAACCTGATCGCTACACCGTCGACGTGATCAATACGACTCATCCGGAGGGTCGTGCGATCGCGGGACTCATCAAGGCTTTCCCGAAGCATTCTTTGGCCTTCGGAAATTCTTCGAGTGATGGCCGCTTGAGAATCTTCCGTGCCTTCAACGACACCGATCCGGGCGCGTACTATCTCTTCGATCTCCAGAAAGGCACCGCGACGTTCCTGCTGTCCTCGCGGCCTTGGTTGTCGCCAGAGTCCATGGCGACTTCGCGGCCCATCAGCTTCAAGGCGCGCGACGGTCTGGCGCTGCACGGTTACCTCACGACTCCGCGTGGCGCTCAGGGCCGCTTACCGATGGTGGTGCTGGTTCACGGCGGACCCCACGGCCCCCGCGACAGCTGGGGCTTCGATCCGGAGGTTCAAGCCCTCGCCACCCGAGGCTACGCCGTACTGCAGATCAACTTCCGCGGGTCCGGCGGCTATGGCCAGGCCTTCGAGCGTGCCGGGTACCGGCGCTGGGGCACGACCATGCAGGACGATCTGACGGACGGCGTCCGCTGGGCCGTCGAACAAGGTGTCGCCGACCAAGACCGTGTGTGCATCTATGGCGGCAGCTACGGCGGTTATGCCGCCCTGATGAGCCCGGTGCGTGAACAAGGTCTCTATCGCTGCGCCATCGGCTACGTGGGGGTCTACAGCCTCCCCATGATGTTCGAGAAAGGGGATATCCCGAGATCTGCCGCAGGACGTAATTTTTTGAAGCGCGTACTCCCGGAAAGTGAGGACGAGCAGAGGGCCCAGTCCCCTGCGTTCAACATCGACAAGATCAACATTCCCGTCATGCTCGTTCATGGCGCCAAAGATCAGCGAGTGCCCATCGAGCAGATGGAGTTCCTGATGAGTCAGATGAAAAAATCGGGAAAGAAGCCGGAGCTGGTCCTCGTGAAGCCCAAAGAAGGTCACGGCTTCCAGATTCCGGAGAACAACGTCGAGCTCTACACGAAGATGCTCGATTTCCTCGATCGACATCTCGCACCTCGAAACGCGACGCCCTGACGATCCGCTAGCGACATGCTCGAGAGCGATATCGACAAGGCAGAACGCCTGATCTCCCAAGGCGAGATCGAGGCGGCTGCCGGGGTCATTCGTCCTGTGCTCTCGAAGAACTTCGAGGACACGATGGGCTTGCTGCTCGCGGCCGATGTCGAGATGGGACGCGAGCGCAACGACAGCGCGAGAGGGTTCGTCGGCAAGGCGCTCTCATCGAACCTGGACGGACCGCGTACCGCTCTCAAGCTGCTGCAGGTCTTGGCCCGACTCAGCGAGTCCGGGTTGATGATCGAGATCAGTCGACAGATTCCGCCACGCCAGTGGGACTCGGCGATGTCCCTGAGCCGCGTGTCGCAACTCTTGATGAGCGTCGGCGCCTTCGATGCCGCCCTCACCTTCGCCGAGGCGGCCGTTGCCCGCGATGCGAAATTCCAGCCCGGTCTCTACAGCCTCGCGACGCTCAAGACCTTTTTCGGCGAGCATCAGGAGGCGGCGGAACTTTGTCGGCAATGCTTGACGCTGCTGCCCGATGATCCAAGTTCATACTGGCTGCTCTCGCGCCTTCGTCAACCCGGCGCGGGCCATCGGATCGATCGCCTGAAGCCTCTCCTTGCGGCCTCACAATCTCCCGAAGATCGCGCCTGGCTCGCCTACGCGCTCCACAACGAACTTCATGATCAGGGCGATGCCGACGCCTCGTGGAGCGCGCTCGCAGCAGCCTGCGACGCAAAACGACCCAAAGCCCTATCGCTGATCGAAAAGCAGAACGAAATTTTCGACGCGCTGAGAGAGGCTGAGGATTGGAACACCGATCGCGCGGGGCATGCCTCAACAGACCTGCGGGCGATTTTCGTGATCGGATTGCACCGCTCGGGTACGACGCTCGCCGAGCAGATTCTGGCAGGCCATTCGAAGGTGGCGAGTGGCGGCGAAACCTACGATCTTCGCGCCCAGCTTCGCCGAGTCAGCGCACTGCATTTTCGGCACGAGCTCGACACGAGAGTGGTCGGACGACGGCGCGAGCTCGACTACGCGGCGCTCGGCGAGCATTATCTGAGGGGAATGTCGTGGCGCGCCGCCGGAAAGCCCTACGTCACCGACAAGCTGCCCTCCAATTATTTCAATGTGGGTTTCATCGCCCGCGCGCTTCCAGAGAGTCGATTCATCCATCTCGTC
>JBIJCL010000228.1:0-3743 GCA_044344725.1 Steroidobacteraceae bacterium
AGCAGCACTTCGCGATGGGCCGTCCTTCACCCCTCACCGAGGCCGAGCCGAAAGACGGGCTCCGGGTGCCGGTCGTCGTGCTGCGGCGCGAGAGAATCGAGGCGTACCTCGCGGCCTTTCGCTCAGCGGGTCTCGAACCGGCGCACCTCTATCTCGATGAAGCCTGCATCGCGGCGAAGCCGGGCGATGTCATCGGCTGGGTTCAAGGCGACGAGGTATTTCTGAGATCGCCGACCGGTGTCGGACTTCGGTGTCATGTCAAAGATTTGGTGGCGACCCTGGAATTCCTGCCGCCAGACCCGCCGCTTTCGACCCTGGGCTTGCAACTGGTCGGTCGTACCGAAGCCAATCTCGCATCAGAGATTCGACTGGACCAACTCCAGAACCGTTTTTCGCGAGTCCTCTACGGACCAACGGAGGATCCCATCCTCGATTGGCTGGTCGCCCAACGCGCGCTTGCGGATCCGGTCGATCTTCTCCAAGGAGAGTTTACGCCGCGTCGCGATTACCGATGGGTCTCACCGCGCTGGAAATTGTCCGCTGCGCTCGCGACAGGTCTGCTGTCGCTCGTCCTTGTCGATCAGGCGATCACCTGGCGTTCGGCGGTCGCCGAAGAGGCCGTCATCGATCTCACGCTATCTCAGGGGGGTGTCGCGCCGACTGCGGTTGCTCCCGTGCCGCCCTCCGCCTTACGCAGAGCGTTGACCGATCTTGCCAACGCCGGCGTCCGCGACGGGGCATTAGTGTCCATCGCCCAAGAGGGCGAGGTCGTCCAGGTGATGCTCGCGCCCAACGTATCGCCGGAGGCAGCCAAGCAATCCCTCAGCGCTTCGGGATGGCGCGTGGAGCTGACCCAGGATGAGCAGGCGCGTGCAGTCTTGGCGCTGATCCAAGAGCGGAGCGCGAGTTGATGGATCTCGCACAAAAATTGAAAGATCGATGGGCATCGCTTTCGGAGCGTGACCAGCGAGCGTTGAAGCTCGGCGCTCCATGGGTACTGGGTATCCTCATCGTCGCACTCTTCGTCACGGTCTTCACCGAATCGCAAGCGGCCGCCGAGCGAGTCGAGACAAAACGTGCGTGGCTCGCCGACTTGCCAGCAGCCCGCGATCGGACTCAACGCTTGCAGCGACTCGGGACGGATACGGGCCTGCCGTTGGGAGCTCTCGTGGAGCGCGTCACTGCACGCTACGGCATCAAGTCGACCCTAGAACCGCAGAGTAATTCGTCGATCCGTCTACGCGCAGAGTCTGTCCCGTTCGATGCCGTCATCGAGACTCTGGCCGATCTCGAAGCCGCTTCCGTGTCGATTCGGCGCGCGACGTTGAATTCGACGCAAGCCGGTCGCGTCGACCTCGATCTGGAATTGCAAAAGTCCGTGCCGTGATTCGACGGCGATCACTCTTTGCTCTCCTCGTCTTTGGCATTCTGATCGGAGCGACGTTCTGGTTGCCCGCCGCGTTGATGGCTTCGCTTTTGCCGAGCGACGTGACGTGCAAGGCATTGTCCGGAACATTGTGGCGCGGCAGATGCTCCGATCTTCAAATTCGAGGAAGTCGGTCCGGCGATCTCTCTTGGCAAGTCGGACTCTCGCTCGCGAACCCAATGGCCCCGCATCTTCGGATGCGTTGGACCAAAGATCAGTCGATGGCCGCCGGAACGCTAAACCTGCCGTGGTTCGTTGCGTCATCTCTCGATTTGCATTCCCTATCGATGGACTTACAAACGTTGCGCAATGCCCTCCCTGCCGATGTACGCCTCGGCCCGCTTGCAGGGCTTGCGGGACGCCTCGACGCGTCGAATCTACAAATTGCGCTCGATCAGGGAAGAGTGACGTCGTTGCAAGGCGAGGCGACGCTGAGTCAGGCGGTGTGGCTGCAAACGGGGTCCGCCATCGGGCCGTTCGAGGCAAATTTTCAGGGTCGAAACGGTGTGCTGCGCGATCGGGGCGGCCCTCTCGCCCTGTCGGCCACCGTACTTCTCGACGCGCCCGGTTCCTTCAAGGCGAAAGTTCGCGCCGAAGCCCGTGTCTCAGGTGTATTTCCGGGGCTCCTGCCCGGCACTCCGATGGAAGCCGAAGTGGACGGTCGCTTTTAAGTGGCGACCGAGGGCCGAGCCCGATAGTCGTCCAGTAATTCACCCATTCGCTGGAACACGGTGTGCAAGGTCGCCGCATCCGGGAGGTTGGTGATCCGGAAGTGGGTGTTATACGGAACGTTGAAACTCACGCCCGGCGCGACCAGGACGTGCTTGGTCTCGAGAAGTTCGAGCGCAAACGCCTGATCGTCGAAATTCGGAAGGTCGTCCCCCACACCCACGAACGCGTACAACGCACCCGCGGGCGCGCGAAGCTGCAAAGACGGATTACGACTCACGGAATCGATGATCGCCTTTCGCGACTCGTAGAGTCGACCACCTGGGGACGTCAACTCGCGAATACTCTGATATCCGCCGAGCGCGGTTTGTACCGCCCATTGACCTGGGACATTGCTGCAAAGTCTGAGCGACGCCAGAAGCTCCATGGCACTGATGAAATCTTTGGCTGCGCCGACGTCTCCCGAGATGATGGCCCATCCCACCCGATAACCGCAGGCGCGATACACCTTCGAGAGTCCCGACATCGTGACGCACACCGCATCATGGACGAGAGTCGCCATGGGCACGAATTCCGCGTCATCGTAGGTGATCTGATCGTAGATCTCATCGCAGAGCAGCACGAGGCCTCGGCGTTCGGCGAGTCTCGCAATCGCGCTCAAGACTTCGCGCGGATACACCGCGCCCGTGGGATTGTTCGGGTTCACGATCACGATCGCTCGCGTTCGTGGAGAGATCAAAGATTCGATCTCGTTCGGATCGGGCACGAATCCATTTTCGGGACTGCACGGGTAGTGAACCGCTTTACCGCGATTGAGATTGACCGCCGCCGTCCAAAGCGGATAGTCGGGGCTCGGAACGAGAACTTCATCCCCTTCGTTCAGCAACGCGCGCAAGGTGATGTCGATGAGTTCGGAGACGCCGTTGCCGATGAATACTTCTTCGGCGGTGACGCCGGAGACGCCGCGTCCCTGCTGCTGCATGACGATGGCTTCGCGTGCGGGAAAGATGCCCTTCTGATGGCAATAGCCTTCGCTATCCGGAAAGTTCTCGATCATCGCAAGCCGCATCGTCTCCGGCGTTCGAAATCCGAAGAGCGCCGGGTTGCCGATGTTCAGGGAGATGATTTCGTAGCCCTTCCGCGAAAGCTCGAGAGCACGCCGTGCGAGCTTGCCGCGAATCTCGTACCTCACATTGGCGAGACTCTCGCTCGTGCGCACTGGCGATGAAGAAGGCATGGTTATTCCAGAAAAAAGGGCGACGAAGAATACAGGCTAAGACCCCTTGAGACCAAGCACTCCGGGATTCATCACGCCCTGCGGATCGAGCGCCCGTTTGACCGCGATCGCAAGCTCGGCCGACTCGGGACGCAGGACCTCGAGATACGGATAGGTTTTACCGAGTTGGTTCGAGGCGGCACCAAAGTCCGCAAACAGCGCAATAAGTTTTTGTCGCAGTTCATCGACCAACGCGCGAGCCGCGGGGTTCGGGGCCGGCTCGACGAGTCGAGCTCGAGTCGCCGCGGACAGCGAGCGAGCATGTATCGGCAGCCATTCATCGCGCCAATGGAAAACGGGCTCGAAGCTGAACGCGGATTGACTGATGGCGATGAGCAGGTGACTCATCCAAACCCCGGTCTCCTTCATGCG
>JBIJCL010000229.1:0-3741 GCA_044344725.1 Steroidobacteraceae bacterium
CAATGTGAATTTCACTCGCAACCCCGTGGGACCGTCCTCATGACCGGATTGCTGCGACAGGGCCATTTCCTCGGTTCCAAGCTGCGCACGTTGCGCAAGCGGAACGGACTCACCCTGGAAGAACTCTCCAGCCGTTGCGTACAACTGAGCACCGACCACGCCCCCTCGGTGAGCTACCTCAGCATGGTGGAAACCGGCAAACGGATGCCCTCGACCGAGATGCTCGAGGTCCTCGCCTCGGTATTCGGCAAGGAGCCCGGTTGGTTTCTCGATCGAACGGAATCGATCGCGCCGGAGGCAACGAAGGGACCGAGGACGAGCGCGGCGGAGCCGATGCCCCTCGAGCCCGCGTTTTTGTTCTCGCGCGATCTCCTGCAACTCGCCCTGCCGGAACTTCTCGCGCAGACCGGCACCAGCGGCAGGCAGTTCGCCCGACTGCTTGTCAGGGTTTGGCAGGAGTCCCGTCAAAACGAATTTCCGGATATCGAGCGCGCGGCCGAATCGGTCGGACGTCGACGCATGCCGCTTTCACTCGATGACGTACTCAAGATCGTCAAGGACGTCGGGCTTGCCATCCGCTGGGTCGACGAGGATCGGCCAAAAAAATCCGCTCCCGTGTTGCGCGCACGATTCGAGGCACCCTCGACCATCGTCATCAACAAAAATCTTCGATCGCACGAGGCGAGGCTCAAATATACGTTGGCCTTCTTCATTGGCCATCGCATCCTGCACAACGGAGACGGTGTCGTCCCGCCGCACAGCGCCGCCGGAGTCGGTTACGAAGAGCCCGGTGCACTCGGTCCCGTCGGCGGCATGGCACCGAGAGATGTACTACTCGCCTGGCGCGACTTCGAGTGCAGCGCGTTTGCCGGAGCACTGCTCTGCCCGAAGCAACCATTCAGGCAATTTCTCGTCCGTGAACGCCACGAGCTTTCAGCCGTCGAGAAACTGGGGATCACCGAAGCCGTGATGATGCGACGCATGACGAGCGTCTCGCCCTATCGTCACTGGCATTTCTTTGATGGTTACGCCCCCGGATATCTGCGCGCCGTCTACCGCGGCAACGGTATCGCCCTGCCTTGGGGGAACATGAGCCTCGTGCCCGACCCCTGCCCAAACTGGGCCGTCTTCAGGCTTCTTCGCGAGGGGTCCGATTCTCCGAGAGAGACCTTCGCGCCGGTGTCGCAGGTGTCGATCATGCGTGATGGCGGCACCCCTCAACTCTACTGCTGCCACTCCTTGCGGACTCGGGACGCGGCCGATGTCTCGCACGTGCTGTCGGTCGGCATCGACTTGGCGCCCGCACTCGATGCACAGGGTTTCGACTCCCGGAAAATCATCGATCTCGTCGATGAACACTGCGGCCGCGGCGGCGGTGTCGGGAAGGTGCCGACGGAAGCGGCCGAGGCGATCCGCACCGTGAGCCATGTATTGAACATCGCCTGGGTCGCGCGCTCACTGGATGCGCCGGCGAGCATCATCTGCCCTCGAAGTCGATCTTGCCCACGCAGCGCGCCCTGCGGAACCCACTGAGCCGAAAAAAGACGGGTCTTATTCGCCCCTGCGCGGCGCGCGCAGCCGCTCGGCCAGCATCAGCGAGAGCTCGAGCGACTGCTCGTAGTTGAGGCGAGGATCGACGCTCGATTTGTACGCGCGCTGAAGATCGACGTCCGCCAAGCCCCGCGCACCACCCGTGCATTCGGTCACGTCCTCGCCGGTGAGCTCCACATGCACGCCACCGAGGTGTGACCCCAGCGACTGATGAATGGCACTGGCGAGTTCGAGCTCGCGGAGGATATTTTCGAAGCGACGCGTCTTGAGTCCGCTTTGACTCGTCTCAGTGTTGCCGTGCATCGGATCGCAGATCCAGAGCACGGAGTGCCCGGTCGCCCTCACCGCCTGGATCGCTTTCGGCAAGGACGCTTCGATGTCCTTGGCGCCATAACGATGAATGAGCGCCAACTTGCCCGGAATATTTTGGGGGTTCAGCGTGGTAACGAGGCGCTGCAACCAGGCCGCATCCATCGCCGCACCGATCTTCACGCCCACCGGATTGGCGAGACCTCGGCAATACTCGACGTGGGCCCCATCGACTTGCGCGGTACGCATGCCGATCCAGGGCATGTGGGTCGACAGGTTGTACCAACGATTCTGGCGCGGGATGAACCGAGTCTGGGCTTGCTCGTAATGCAAGACCAAAGCCTCGTGACTCGCATAGAACTCGGCCCGTAGGGCCTGGTGGACTTCTTTGGCGCTGATCGTTTCGAAGAATTCGAGACCATCGGCAACCGAGGCCACGATGCGTTCGTACTTGGCCTTGAACGGCGAGTGCCCGACGAAACCGAGGTCCCAATATTCGGGATGGTGCAGATCGGCGAATCCGCCGTCGATGAGCGCCCTGACGAAGTTGATGGTCAGCGCCGCACGTTCGTAGCCTCGAAGCAGGAGCATCGGATCCGGCTCTCGCGCTTCCGGCGTGAACTCGCCCCGGTTGACGATGTCCCCTCGGTACGAAGGCAGCGTCACGCCATCGCGGGTCTCGGTGTCGGCCGAGCGAGGCTTGGCGTACTGCCCTCCCATGCGACCGACGCGGATGACGGGCTTTTTGAGCCCGTGGGTCAGCACGAGACTCATCTGCAACAAAATTTTGAGGCGCTTGGTGATCGTGCCGGACTCGCAGTCATCGAAACTTTCCGCGCAGTCACCGCCCTGCAGCAGGAAACGCTCCCCTCGCTGCGCCGCCGCAAGCTCTTCGCGCAAGCGCTCGACCTCCCACGACACCACGATCGGCGGCAATCGCGAGAGCTTCGCCACGGCATCGGCGAGCGCGGCGGGATCGCGGTACGCCGGTTGCTGCTGGGCGGGCCGGGTTTGCCAACTGGTCGGGTTCCAAGACTGGTGGTCTGGCGTCTTCATCGTGCAACGATTCTAGCGCGGACGCGCGCTGACCCGCGAAAAAACGGGTGTTTTACGCTGACCGTGATCGCTCCGCGGCCTTGGCCTGCTGCCAAAGCCCCTCCCACGCCTCGAGATCAAGCTCGAGCAGCGGCGTCCCGGCGGCCGCCGCGAGGCGCTCCATCTCAGCAAAGCGACGTTCGAATTTTTGATTCGATCCGCGCAAGGCCGCCTCAGGATCGAGGCGCAGATGGCGCGCCCAGTTGGCGATGACGAAGAGCAGATCGCCGAGCTCATCGTGCTGTCGATCGACGCCTTCCTGCTCCGAGAGCGTGGCTTCGAACTCAGCGAGCTCCTCGTCGAGCTTCAGGCGCATGCCCGACGCATCAGGCCAATCGAAGTTGACGCGAGCGGCTCGCTTGCCGAGTTTAACCGCGCGAGTCAGCGCCGGTAGCGAACGCGCCACACCGTCGAGCACGCCTCTTTCCCCCGACGCCGCGCGCTCCTCGGCTTTGAACGCCTCCCATGCGCGCGTCTGCTCGTCGGCGCTGAGACCTTCGCGCTGAGCGAACACATGCGGATGCCGCCGAACCAGTTTGTCGGAGATGCCTCGAGCCACGTCGTCGAAGTTGAACAGTCCGCGCTCCTCGGCGATGCGCGAGAGGAACACCACTTGAAAGAGCAGATCGCCGAGTTCGTCGCGGATGCGGTCAGCGTCAGTGCTGCCGATGGCCTCCGCCACTTCATAGGCCTCTTCGAGCGTATGAGGAACGATGCTTTCGAAGGTCTGCTCGCGATCCCAAGCGCAGCCGGAGTTCGGATCGCGCAGCGCGCGCATGATCTCGA
>JBIJCL010000231.1:0-3727 GCA_044344725.1 Steroidobacteraceae bacterium
CGACGGTTGCTGGAAGCTCGACAGCGCACGAGGGGGTCCTTCGAGAGTCGCGAGCGAAAAGTCGGGAAGCACTTCGGGGATCGTGCGGGCCACCGAAGCCGGTGCATTTTCGGCGGTCGACGCCGCACCGGGCATGGGAGCGATTTCCGTTGCATCCGCCGCCGGCGTTTTGGGTCCGAGAAAACTGCGTATCGCGACGAAGGCGATGACGCCCGAAATGACGGCGACGAGAATGACGAGAGTCGTTGATTTTTTCATGAGTCGAGAGATCTGCTTGAATTATTTGATCGTATCGGTTCCGCCGGTCGCTTCGGCGGCGACACGCGCGAACTCATCGGCCTTCATGAAGCCGACAACCCGATAGTTTTTCCGCTCGACGCCATCAGGTCCCCAGAACGCGATGGTCGGCGGTCCAAAGATTTCGAAGCGACGCAGCAATGCCTGATCGGCTTCGTCGTTCGCCGTGACGTCCGCCTTGAGCAGCACGGCGTTCGAGAGTGCGGCTTGCACCGCGGCATTCGTGAAGGTGTAGCGCTCCATTTCTTTGCACGACACGCACCAGTCCGCGTAGAAATCGAGCATGGCGGGTCGACCCTCGGCCGCTGCCGCGGCGATCGCACGATCGAGATCATCGACAGTTTTGATACGTGTGAACTCGAGGCTTTTTTGCGGCGTTGCAAGCTGCGGAATGGGCGCGAGCGGATCGCGTCCACCTAGGAAAACGCCGGCGATCAAGGCGAGGGCGTAGAGTCCGAGAAGGGCGCCGAGGCCACGCATGATCCAACCCGTGACCGAGCGCGTCTTGATCTCGCTGAAGAACAGCCAACTGCCGATGCCCGCGGGAATCGCCCACAGCAACAACGACCATCGGTCTTCGACGAGGCGACTCAACATCCACGCCGCCACGGCGAGCATCAGCACTCCGAAGAATTTCTTGACGGTGTCCATCCAGCCGCCTGCCTTGGGCAGCAAACGACCTGCGGAGGTGCCTATCACGAGGAGCGGCACGCCCATGCCGAGCGACATGACGAAGAGCGCACTGCCGCCGCGCATCATGTCGCCGGTTTGCGCGATCACTGCAAGCGCGGCGAAAAGAGGCGGAGCGACGCACGCCGAAACGATCAAGGCCGACAAGGCGCCCATCACGGCGACACCGCCGAAGGTGCCGGCGCGCTGACGGTTGCTCGCTTCGCTCAATCGTGTTTGCAGCGAGGCGGGAAGCTGGATCGTGAAGAGCCCGAACATCGACAGTGCGAGCGCCACGAAGAGCAGCGAGAAGAGCACGATGATCCAGGGTTGCTGGAAGAGGGCCTGAATTTGTTGTCCCGCAGCGGCTGCGGCAACGCCGGCGAGCGTGTTCATCACCGCCATGCCGAGTACGTAGGAGAGCGAGAGCGCGAACGCTCGGCCCGTGGTCACGCCGCTGCCTTGTCCGGCGATGATGCCGGAGAGGATCGGTACCATCGGCAGCACGCAGGGCGTGAAGGCAAGCAGCAGCCCGAGTCCGAAGAAGGTCGCGAGTACGAGCGACAGATTTCCGGTACGGATGAGTTCGGCGAGACGGTCTTGCTCGGAGACGAACCTCGACGCTCCGCCAGCGGACGCTCCGCCGGATGAGGACGACGAACGGGCTTCCGAGCGATCGACGAGATCGGCATTCAGCGCGGCGTCCGTCGCCGGCAGCGATACTTTGAAACGACGTTTTTCGGGCGGGTAGCAAAGGCCTTTCTTGGCGCACCCCTGCAGGCCGACGAGGATCGGGAGTTCGAGGGGTCCACCGGGCGCGCGCGACACCGGGATCAAGACGCTGACGCCTTCGTAGAACACTTGCTGTCGTCCGAAGAACTCGTCTTCCGTCCACTCGCCCTGCGGAATGTCGGGCGAGCCGAGCGTGGCGCTCGGGGTGCCCGCGGCGGTGTCGAGCGTGACGCTCGTTCGATGTCGATACAGGTAATAGCCCGGGGTCACCAGAAAATCGACCCGGATCATGTCGGCCCCTTGGGCGGCGACTTCGACTCGGAAGGCCTGGTCCGGAGGCAAAAACTCCGATTCGCCGAATTGGGCCGAGGTGGTTCCAGCGAAAACACTGGAGATAATCGCGAGCCCAGAAAGGAATAAATTCTTTAAATTCATTGGGTTAGAGATGAATTGGGATCCGGAAATCGGTCTTTGCGTCGAAAAACAGGATAGCCGGGTCCGCCCTTGAAATGGAACTTTCCGTCGCTATCATTAGCAGCCACGTGGGGGGAGTGCTAACACCTCCCTCAGGTCCCAATCAGTCAACTGTTGTTTTCAGGAGCGAAACATGAAAATTCGTCCGCTTCATGACCGTGTGATCGTGAAGCGCCTGGAGGAGGAACGCACCTCCCCGGGCGGTATCGTCATCCCCGACTCGGCCGCCGAGAAGCCCTCGCAGGGCAAGGTCATCGCCATCGGTAAGGGCAAAATCCTCGAAGACGGCTCGGTCCGTGCGCTCGACGTCAAGGTCGGCGACAAGATCCTCTTCGGCAAGTACAGCGGTACCGAAGTGAAGGTCGATGGCGAAGATCTCCTCGTCATGCGCGAGGAAGACATCATGGCCATCATCGAAGGCAAGTAAGCCTAACTATTTCACCTAAGGAACAATCAAATGGCTGCTAAAGAAGTTCGTTTCAGTGATGACGCTCGCCAGCGCATGGTGCGCGGCGTCAACGTCCTCGCCAACGCCGTCAAGGCCACCCTCGGCCCCAAGGGCCGTAATGCCGTGCTCGAGAAGAGCTTCGGTGCCCCGACCGTCACCAAGGACGGTGTCTCGGTTGCCAAAGAAATCGAGCTGAAGGACAAGTTCGAGAACATGGGCGCCCAGATGGTCAAAGAAGTCGCCTCGAACACCTCCGACGAGGCGGGCGACGGCACGACTACGGCCACGGTGCTCGCTCAGGCGATCATCCGTGAAGGTCTTAAGGCGGTGGCCTCGGGTCGTAACCCGATGGACATCAAGCGCGGCATCGACAAGGCCGTCATCGTCGCCACCGAAGAGATCAAGAAGCTCGCCAAGCCCTGCAAGGACAACAAGGCGATTGCTCAGGTCGGCACGATCAGCGCCAACAGCGACGAGTCGATCGGCAAGACCATCGCGCAGGCGATGGAGAAGGTCGGCAAGGAAGGCGTGATCACCGTTGAAGAAGGCTCGGGCCTGCAGAACGAACTCGACGTCGTCGAGGGTATGCAGTTCGACCGCGGCTATCTCTCGCCGTACTTCATCAACCAGCAGGCCAACCAGACCGTCGAGCTCGAGAAGCCGTTCATCCTCCTCGTCGACAAGAAGATCTCGAACATCCGCGAAATGCTGCCGGTGCTCGAAGGTGTCGCGAAGTCGGGTCGTCCGCTGCTCGTGATCGCCGAAGACGTCGAGGGCGAAGCGCTCGCGACGCTCGTCGTCAACAACATCCGCGGCATCCTCAAGGTCGCTGCCGTCAAGGCGCCGGGCTTCGGTGATCGTCGCAAGGCCATGCTGCAGGACATCGCTGTCCTGACGGGCGGCACGGTCATCTCCGACGAAGTCGGTCTGCAGCTCGAGAAGGCCACGTTGAATGATCTCGGCGAGGCCAAGAAGATCGTTGTTGAAAAGGAAAACAGCACGATCATCGACGGCGCTGGCAAGGCGGGTGACATCAAGGCTCGCATCGAGTCGATCCGTCAGCAGGTCGAAGAAGCCACCAGCGACTACGACAAAGAAAAGCTCCAG
>JBIJCL010000230.1:0-3727 GCA_044344725.1 Steroidobacteraceae bacterium
TCACGACCCCTGCCTTCGGAGGGCAGTACTCTATCCAGCTGAGCTACGGGCGCTTTGCTCCGGCATTATATCGGAGCGGCCCTTTGGAGGCGGATGGGGATGAACAGACGTTCGACGATTTGGGTGGGGTTGTTGCTCGTGGCCTTTCCGGGTGTTTTGGCGGCCGAGCCCGACTCACTCGAGGCGAAGCTGCGGGGCATGACCGCGGGATTTCCCGGGACGGTTTCTTTGTATGCCCGGAATCTCGATACGGGGCATGAGGTCTCGATAAACGCCGACCGTCGTATCCGTACGGCTAGCACCATCAAGTTGCCGATCGCCTGTGCGCTCGCGGCTGAGGTCGAGGCGAAACGCGCGCGTTGGGACGAGCGACTCGTCATACGTCGCCAAGACAAAGTCTCGGGATCGGGAGTGCTGACCGATTTTTCGGATGACGAAACCATCAGCCTGCGCGATGCGCTGACGATGATGATCATCGTCAGCGATAACACAGCGACTAACCTGATTCTCGATCGCATCAGCGCTGACCGCGTCAATGAGTTCATGCAGTCGCTAGGGCTTGCGCAAACCCGTTCAATGCGAAAAATCCGGGGGGACGGCAGCCAATTGAAGCCCGCTGAGGGGTGGAGCCGCGAGGGCGAAAAGCCGGAGAGCAAACGATTCGGCATTGGTGCATCGACATCGCGAGAGATGGTACGACTCCTCGAGATGCTGGAGCAGGGCAAGGTGGTGAGCCCGGCCGTCTCGAAAGCCATGCTTGGGGTGCTCGAACGTCAGCAATACAAGGACGGTATCGGTCGCTTCAGCGGTGACTTAAGAGTTGCCAGTAAGTCTGGCAGTCTCGATGCGCTGCGCAGTGATGTCGGTATCGTCTACACACCGCACGGGCGTATCGCCATCGCCATCACGGTCGATGACATGCCGACCGTCGATTACTCACCCGACAACATCGGCCTCAAGTTGATCGGTGACCTGTCAAAAGTCTTGATCACGGAGCTTCGGTAGTGTCGTGACGCCTCGATCGTAGGCGCCACCATAACGCCAGTGCCAACATCAATATCGTCCAGAGATCGAACGAGCCTCCGCCTCCACGAGGCGCCGTCACGTTGATCGTGATGCTTTGTGCGGCACTCGTCGTCAGTCCGTCACTCGCCGTGACACTGATGGTGAATGTCCCAGCCGATGAATTGGGCCACGAGAACTCACCGGTGATCGAGCCGAAGGTTGCACCGCTCGGGAGTCCTGTCGCGGCATAGGTCACCGTATCTTTATCCGGATCGGTCGCCGTCACTTTGAATGACACCGTGCCGCCCGCCGATGCCGAGATCGTCGGAACGACCGCGAGTACTGGTGTTCCGTTCGAGCGGACATCGACGGTACTCGACGAGGCGAATCCGTCTGCATCGGTGGCGGTGAATCGAAAACTCATCCTCGATCCGTTCGGTGCCGTGAACGTCGTTTGAGCGGAGGTGGAGCTGATGAGAGTGGCGCTCGTTCCCGCAGTCTGCTGCCATCGGTAGGAGAAGTTGGTGTTGCCGCCGGCTTTGGGCGCCGCGCTTCCCGTCAATGTCACGGTCGAGCCGTTTTCGACGAGCGGGGCGTTTGCCCGTGCCGTCACGGAGGGCGTCAACGCGCTCAGACGTTGTAGGGCTCGCGTCGCATCGAGCATGCCCGTGCCGCAAGGGCTGTCGACCTTGCCGAAACAATAAGTGCCCGCGGGAAACTCACGAGCACTCGACGTGAGCAACTGACGAACGCTGTCCACCGTGAGTGTCGGCATCGCCGAAAACAGTAGTGCCGCAACGCCTGACACATGGGGCGTCGCCATGCTCGTACCGGCTCTGCCGCCATAGGCTGCTGACCCGGGTGAGGTGGCTCCGTCGTTGGTGGATGAAGAGATGAATCGCCAGATCGTTCCCGGTGCTCCGATGCTGCCATGTGGCAGACAGCCGAGCGCAGACGTGGTGCATGATCCGCCCCCCGGAGCACTGAGCGCCGTGCCAAATCCGTGGTTGGCGTAACTGGCCTTGTCACCCTCGACCGTATGCGCCGTGACGGCGATGACACCCGAACAATTGGCCGGAGAGCTGATCGTCGCGCGGCCGTCGTTTCCGGTTGCGACGACCACCACCGCTCCCATGGCCCGAGCGGCGGAGATCGCGCTTTGGCGGCTGTTCGAGCAACTCGAGCTCGATGATCCGAGACTCAGATTGACGACTTTCGCGGGGTTCGGGTTGGTCGGAATACCGAGATCACTCCAGGAGCCGCTCGTCGGCTGCGCCCCGGCTGCCCAACGAATGGCATCGGTGATGTCTGATCCGTAACCGAAACATTTACCGAGCGCGCGGATGGCGAGCACTTTGCTCTCGTGGGCAATGCCGATGACACCCGCGCTGTTCCCAGTCACGGCACCGATGACTCCGGCGACGTAAGTTCCGTGCCAGGAGCTGTTGGACTTGCTGCAGGGCGAGACACCAGCAAACAAAGATTTGGTCAGATCCCTGTCGTCGATCCAATCTCCGGGATCAGAAGGATTGGAATCCCGCCCGTCGCCGTCGTTGGCCACGAGGAAGCCGCCGTCGGTATCGGGGGATATGAAATCGTATCCTCGGATGATGTTGGTATCGAGATCGGGATGGGCCGTGATCCCTGAGTCGATGACGGCCACTACGACGTTTCGTCCGACCGATGTATCCCAGGCACCCGGCAGATTCGCACCACCTTGGCGTGCGACAGTCGGGGCTTTCAGATGCCAAAGAACGTCGCGCGAGTCATTCCAGAGCGGATCGGTCGGAATCAGAAAAGGAAACACGTACTCGTCGATCTCAACGCTGGCGATGAGAGGATCTCGTTGCAGACGCTGTACGACTCGCTCTGCAGCGGCGCGTTCCAGTGGCTCGCCGAGACGCAGCACGTGAGAAAGGTCGGCCGTCGGGCGACGATAAAGCAGTCTTTCGCCTGCGCGACTCGACATCGACTCCAGCCGGGCGGTTGGAGGCCGAGAGAGTCGACCCGCAGCCACGTCGTCACGAAAACGAACGATCAGCTGCGTGATCGGCAGATCAGGTGCGCGCCGCACCTCGCCGATGTCGAGCAGTCTCGTGTTCGCCTGGGGGGTTACCGCAAGCGATGGCTTTGCAGCAATGAATCCAGACAATGCTCCGAGGAGCAGCGCCGAAACGATTCGAATCCCATGTTTCAAAATAATCCCGGGATCTCTCGCTGGGCCGGAGTCGGTTGCCCCGAGACCGGCACCGGTTCGAGCTGCAGCGCAGCATCCGCTCCGATGGTCGTCTCTTGGCCGATGCCCGAAGCGGCTGCGGCTTGGGCCGTGGTCGCGGGAATGGCGGTACAGGATCGACCTTGCAACCAGTCCAGCGCCTGGCGGGTCGAGCCCTCTGAGGCGGAACCAAGCGCCTGAGTGAAATCGTCGTTGGCGCGACAGCTCGCCTTGACTGCTTCTGCGAGGCCATTGAAGTAGGCATCGGAACTCGCGGAGTTGCGCGTGGTGAAGGCGAGCACCCGGAGGCGGTCATCGCAATCGGTGTTGTTTGCCGCGATCTGGCCGACCGGTTTGCCGAAGGTGTTTCCGCCGATCAAGGCGAGACGATCGTTGAAATACGGGATGAAACTATTGATGACGAGTTCGCTGGCCGAGGCTGAGGACGACGTCGTGATGAACGCCAACTTGGTGGGTGACACCGACTCGGATTGCGGCGCGAATCGC
>JBIJCL010000126.1:0-5755 GCA_044344725.1 Steroidobacteraceae bacterium
GCTGTGGCCGCCGCATCGAGCGCGTCGTCGAGTGTCGCGATCACGGCGTATCGGCCGCCGCCGTGCGCGAGATCCTCGGACCACGTCGGCGCCGAGCCGATCACGAACGGATCGTCGCCCGGCACATCGGAAATCGCGAGGGTCGCAAACTGGGCAGGCGCGAGACGCGCCGCGAGGCGACCCCCTTTGATCGCAGACAGCCGCTGACGAACTCGATTGATCTCGGCGATCGAGGCGCCGGATGCCATGACGGCGAGCGTCTCGCGACGCTTCTGCTCGAGCGTGACGCCCTGCGCAGGCAAGGCGCAGAGCGCCGAGGCACCCCCCGAGAGCAACACGACGAATCGATCATCGGCTCGCGGCTCACCAATGAATTCGAGCAGGTTCCTCGCCGCCTGCACACTCGCCTCGCCGGGATAGGGATGATCGCCTTGCAGAACGCGCCAAGGTTCGTCGTGATTGCTCGCACGAGGAGGATCTCGGACGATCAATAAACCATCGTCGACATCACGCCCCGCAGCCTGCAGGGTCGAGCGAAATCCTCGAGCCATCCCGACGGCGGCTTTACCCAAACCGATGATGCGCAAGCGACCCCCGACCGGCGGGAGCGAGAGCGCCAACCGCCGATCGCCGCGCTCAAAATAAAACACCTCGTCAACGAGTCGAGCGTGATCGCGAAAGACCCGCTCGCCCTGAACCGCCGACACGGCGGCCGCATGCCACCGGCCGAGCGCCGCTCTGATGTCGCGCGTCATGCGATGACGGGTGGGCCTCGAAGGCAGCGGACCCAGAGCCGATCCCAAGCCTCGATGTCCCACTCCGCGGCTGCAGACAACTGCACTTCGATACGGTTGTCGCGCCGCCACGCCGTAGGCTGCATGGATAATCGACCCTCGACCATCTGCACGAGCAGCCATGCGTCTTCATCGACGCGAATGACGGCCTTCAAGCGCTCGGGGCGACTGAGGCCCGGGTCGAAGAGCGACAGGTCGCTCGAAAGCAAGGTCAGCAGTCGCACCTCCACGAACGACATCGCGCGCGGGAAAACCCAGCGCGCGCCGTGGCGACCCAGATGATGAAACTCGCGACGATCGATCGAATCACCCTGTGATGAAGGACCATCCGTCTCGTGGTGCGCGCGAGCGTGCGACGAAGCGCGCTCGAGCGCATGACCGTGAGGCCTTGAGAGCGACGTCGTGACATGACGATCGGATCGTGCGCGATCGATCGCTTGCAGCAGGGATGTCGGAAGCTCGCCCTGAGCGATCTCGCCTACCCAGCTCTTGGCCGGGAAAAGTTCACTCGCAATGGCTCGAAATCTTTGAATATGCTCGGACGAGGCGACATCCGCCTTGGTCAACACCCAGGCATCGCAGATCTCCCGAACGGCGATCGAAGTTTCATCCGACCGATCGAGGTTCGTCGGGTCGACGAGCCCGATGACACCACAGAGACGTATATTCCCCGCCGCCTCGTGCGCGAGCAATTCTTCGACGATGCCGCCCGGATGACCGATGCCCGACGGCTCGACCAGAATTCCGGCCGGCCGCACTCGATCGATGAGATCTTGAAGGTTGCGCCGGAAATCGGCTTCACCTGCACAGCACAGACACCCTCCCGGAACGAGGCGGACGTCGTAGGCCCCTCTGGCGGCTGCAGCAACCGTGAGCGCGTCGATGCCGGCATCGGTGTATTCATTGAGCAGGACGACCCAGTTCTCGTCCGCCGGTTTTTCCGCGAGCCACCGCGCGATGACCGTGGTTTTTCCACAGCCCAGAGGACCGGTGATCACCCAAGCCGGGATCGGCGTCACGCGGGAAACCGCCTCAGCGGCGGGGGTCGACGCCGTCATAACTTACGAGCGCACCGTAAAGATCGGGTCGACGATCACGAAATACGCCCCAACTCGCGCGCTGCTTCGCCAGATCGTCGAGATCGAAAGTCGCCGTGAGTACGGCGTCACCCTCCTCGCCCGCTTCGGCCACCTTGCCACCCGTCTGATCGGCAATGAATGACGAGCCATAGAAACGGATGAACAGATTTTCGGGGTCTTGGGATGAGCGCTCGACGCCGTATCGATTGGAGGCGATGAGCGGCATGACGTTAGCGGCTGCATGACCTTGCTGCGTTCGCTGCCAGTGCAGACGCGAGTCGATGGGCGGCGCAGGCGGCGGCTCGGTGCCGATGGCGGTCGGATAGAAAAGCAGGTCCGCGCCCTGCAGCGCCATCGAGCGCGCGCATTCCGGAAACCACTGGTCCCAGCAGATACCTACACCGATGCGTCCGAAGCGCGTCGGCCATACCTTGAAGCCCGTGTCGCCCGGGCTGAAGTACTGCTTCTCTTGATAGCCCGGACCATTCGGAATGTGCGACTTGCGATAGAGACCAAGCACTTCGCCATCGGCATCGAGGATGGCGACGCTGTTGAAGAACGACTGGTTGGTCCGCTCGAAGAAGCTGATCGGCAATACGACACCGAGCTCCCTCGCCACTCGCCTGAAATGTTTGACTGCGGAGTTATCGGAAACTGTCGTCGCGAGTTCGAAATGTCGAGCGTCTTGCTCGATGCAAAAATAAGGCGTTTCGAAAAGCTCTTGCAGCAGGATGATCTGCGCACCACGACCTGCCGCCTCGCGCACCAGCGCCTCGGCACGTGCGATGTTCGCCTCACGATCCCCACTGCAGACGAATTGCGTCGCCGCGACGGTGATTTTTTTCGAACTCGGCTTGGCAGACATTCGCTCAGCCTCCTTTCGGCGCCAGCATTTCGGTGATTCGAATCGCCGTCTCGAGCGCTCGAAGCCCCGCCTCGCCGTCCACCACCGGCGGACGACCCGTGGCGATGCACTGGAGGAAGGATCGAATTTCGGCTCGCAGGGCATCGCCTTGTTCGAAGCTCTGCTCCTCGATGTTGACGGGCAACTCGCCCGCTGCGATCGGTACCGAACGCTTGGTGATGGTGGTGAGAATGCGTTGCTGCAAATCGATGGAGAGGTAGGCATCGTCGCGGAAGACCCGCAGCTTGCGCTCGGTCTTGAGACTCACCCGGCTCGCCGTCACGTTGGCGACGCACCCTCCCGCAAACCGAATGCGTGCGTTCGCGATATCGACGGCCCCCGAAAACACGGGCGTACCCACGGCATCGATCGACTCGATGGGACGACCCACGATACTTTGAACGATGTCGATATCGTGGATCATCAAATCGAGCACCACATTGACGTCGGTACCACGCTCTTTGAAGGGCGCGAGCCGCTGGCACTCGATGAAGCGCGCACCCTCGAGTCGACCTTCCGCGGCGACGATCGCCGGGTTGAACCGCTCGAGATGTCCGACCTGCAGAATGCGTCCCTGACGTGCGGCAAGCGCAATGAGATCTCTTGCTTGCTCCGGTGTTTCGGTGATCGGTTTTTCGACGAGCACGTGCGCACCGGCCTCGAGAAAATCGCGCGCGATGGCATGGTGCGCCGGGGTTGTCGTGACGATGCTAACGGCATCGACTTGCCCGAGCAGCTCTCGATGATCGGCAACGCCGCGGGTGGACAGCTCTCGCGCTAGCGCCTCGCGGGCCTCGGCCCGGGGGTCGGCCACCGCGACCAAGGTGCACGCAGGCTCGCTCGCATACTTTTGTGCGTGGAATCGGCCGAGATAACCAGCCCCGATTACTGCTGCCCGAATGGTGCCCATGCCGTATTATGCCCGCATGGGCCGCCGAAACTCGAAGGTCGATCTGCTCACCCTCAATCGGGAGGCACGACTGCTCGCGGGCTCGCTTATTTTCTCGGCCGTCGTACTTCCGCTGATCGTATGGCTCACGGGGCGCGCCCTGCTCGGCCCGTACGCCAACGGCGGCATGTTCGCGATCCTCGGCGACTTCTTCACCCTGCTCTACTCGGGGTCGGTCTCCGCCTGGATACTGCTACTCGCGCCCTACGTCCTGCTTGGCGCCTTGCGCCTTGCGGCCTGGGGCGCTCGCCGGTTCTGACGACTGACGACCGTCGATCGATCGTCAGTCGGCCGCCAAACTCCGATCGCGTGCCGCGCGGAATTCGCTGGTCGCGTACCAGTTCGGAAAGCGTTTCTCTCGGGCCAATACCGAGCCGACATCGAACATCAACTCGAGATCCTGCACGCCGCCGCGCAGGTCCGTGCCCGGTCTGAATTCATCGGAAGGCTTGTGGTAGTGCAAGGCCGTAAACTCCGCCGCTTGCGCTTTCGCCCATTCCGCGCCCTTCTCGCGATCTTCGACGCCGAGCTTGAAATAGAGCGCCGGCACGCCCACCTTCGCGAAGTTGAAATGATCTGAGCGATAGAAGAACCCGTTCTCGGGCGTGGGCTCCTCACGTAGCACGCGGTCTTGTTTCGCCGCAGCACGCTCGAGATACGGCTCGAGCTCAGAGGCTCCGTAGCCGATGACCGAGACATCACGCGTCGGCCCACCCCAAGGGATGGCATCCATGTTGAGTGCCGCCACCGTTTTATTGAGCGGGAAGATCGGGTTCTGCACGTAGTACGCCGAACCCAGCAAGCCACTCTCCTCGAGCGTCACGGCCAGGAACACCACTGAACGCTCGGGGCGACGCTTCGACTCGGCGAACGCCTTGGCGATGGTGAGCAAACCTGAAGTCCCGGTCGCGTTGTCGAGCGCGCCGTTGAAAATGTTGTCACCGCCTCGAGCGAGCGACTTGCCGAGATGGTCCCAATGCGCCGTGTAGATGACGTACTCGTCCGGCCGCTTGCTGCCCTTGAGCATGGCGACCACGTTCGGAGAGTTCGATCGACGAATGAGATTGCGAAGGTTGCCGGACGCTTGTTGCGCGAGCGGAATCGGCTTGAAGCCACGCTGACTCGCCTCGATCAAAAGTTCGTCGTAGCTTCGACCGTTTGCGCGCAGCAGCGCATCGCCCGCCTCGCGAGTGATCCAGCCCTCGATCGCTGCACGACCGGCGTTGCCATCGGCAGATACCGTATCGAGCTGCGGACCCGTCCAACTCGTCTGCACCGTTCCCCAGCCATACGCGGCAGGCTTGGTGTCGTGAATGATGATGGCCGCTGCAGCGCCCTGGCGTGCGGCCTCTTCGAATTTGTAGGTCCAGCGCCCGTAGTAGGTCATCGCCCGACCGCGGAAGAGCGTGGCGTCGTTCGTCGCGAAGCCCGGGTCGTTGATGAGGATTACGGCCGTCTTGCCGCGCATGTCGACGCCCGCGTAATCGTTCCAGCCGTATTCCGGCGCGACCACGCCATGACCGACGAACACGAGTGGGCTATCGGCGATCGACACTTCGGGAGCGATGCGCTTCGTCCAAATCACCATGTCGGCGCCGTATTCGAGCTTGGTTCCGCCAAGGGATAACGAGGCGTCACTGCCTGCCGTGATTTCCACGATCGGAACCTGCTGCAGATACGAGTCGTCGTTACCCGGTGCGAGGCCCAATTTTTTGAACTCCGACTCGAGGTACTCGACAGTCTTGCGCTCGCCGGCCGTACCCGGCTTTCGACCTTCGAACTCGTCGCTCGACAACGTGACGATGTGGCGCTCGTACTCCGCAGCCGAGATCGGCGGCGGCGCGGAACGCGGTGCGCCGTGACATCCCGCCAAGGTGATCGCAACCAGAGCAAGTACTGCAGACTTGGACATGCAAGGTCTCCCCGATGATCGGAAATTCATTTTTGCGGCCAGACCCACCAGCCGATGAAGAGCAACAAGAGCGTAAGCGCGATCTGCGGCGCCCGTCGCCATTTGGTCTCGCGCAGT
>JBIJCL010000218.1:0-3893 GCA_044344725.1 Steroidobacteraceae bacterium
ACCGCGGCAATGAGCGTCGAACCGCCGAGCGTCAGCAGCAGCGGGGGGAACTCCTCCCCGATGCGCTCGGCGAACTCCGGGAGCATCAGGAATACCACCAGCGTGAGCACCAGCGCCACGGTGATGGAGACGGCCGAACCGAGGACGATTCCGAGCAGGACGGATAAAGGACGCATGAAACCCTCAGCCCGAACGGCGCCGCACTTGAAGGGGCGCCTCCGGGGAACTAGTCTGCAGGGGATTCTACCGAACACCGGATGCCCATGACTCCTCAAGGACGCCGCCCAGCGGCACTCATCGCGTACGTCGCCCTGACGATCGGCTTGCTCACCCTGGGCAGCTCGTCGCGGCTGACCGCCGACACCTCCGCCCTGCCACCCGGCGCCATGGCGCCCTCGGCCCGCGAGCGCATGATCGCGCGTCAGGTCGGCGCCCTCCTCGAGGACAACCACTACAGCCAGCAACGCATCGACGACGCCATGTCCCCGCGGATCATGGACAAGTTCCTCGATGGCCTCGATGGACAGCGCAGTTATTTTCTCGCCAGCGACGTCGCGGAGTTCCAGGCGTACCGTTTGCGCTTCGACGACATGATCCGCACCGGAGATCTGGAGCCGGCGTATGCGATGTTCGCGCGTTACCAGCAACGCAATCGGGAGCGCATCCGACATGCGCTCGCCCTGCTCGATCAAACGCCAGACTTCACGATCGACGAGTCTTTCGAGTTTGATCGAGAGAAAGCTTCATGGCCGACGAGCACCGCCGAACTCGACGAACTCTGGCGCAAGCGCGTGAAGAACGATGCCATCTCGCTGCTGCTCGCCGACAAGAGCTGGGAGGAAGCGCGTGAGGTGCTGCGAACTCGCTACGACCGCGTGCTCAAGCGCGCGGATCAGGTCAAACCCGAAGAGGTCTTCGAGATCTTCCTCAATTCCTACGCGCGCACCTTCGATCCGCACTCGAACTATTTCTCGCCGAGAAATTCCGAGGAGTACAAGATCCAGATGAGCCTCAATTACGAGGGCATCGGCGCCTCGCTGCAGCTCATCGACGATTACGTCACCATCATGAATCTCATCGAAGGTGGTCCGGCCGCCGCCTCAGGCACCCTGAGCGTCAACGATCGAATCACCGCCGTGGGCCAAGGCAAACAGGGCCCGTTGACCGACGTCGTCGGCTGGCGCATCGACGATGTGGTGCAGTTGATCCGTGGTAAGGGTGGCACCATCGTCCGCTTGCAGATCCTGCCCGTGGGCGCCGCACCGGGCTCGCCCGAGCGAGTCCTCGAATTCACGCGAGGCAAGGTCACGCTGGAGGCGCAGGCGGCCCGCAAGGAACTCAAGACCATCAAACGCGGCGATGCGGAGTATCGCGTCGGCGTCATCAACGTACCGGGCTTCTATTCCGATTACGATGGTCAACGCGCCGGCGATAAAAACTATCGCAGCACCACGCGAGACGTCAGACGCCTCATCGAAGAACTCAAAGAAGAAAAGATCGACGGCTTGGTGATCGATCTGCGCGGCAACGGCGGCGGCTTCCTACCCGAGGCCCAGTCTCTGACCGGGCTCTTCGTCGATCAAGGTCCCGTCGTGCAGGTGCAGTTCTCGAACGGCGAACGCGAGGTACTCGACGACCCTGATGCCGGCATCGCTTACGACGGCCCGCTCGTCGTGGTGATCGACCGTTTCAGCGCCTCGGCCTCCGAGATCTTCGCAGGCGCCATACAAGATTACCGGCGCGGTATCGTCGTCGGTCAACGCAGCTTCGGCAAAGGCACGGTACAAAACCTCGTGCCGCTTTCGCGTTGGAGTGCGCGGCCGGTCAACGGGCAACTGACCGTCACCATCGGCAAGTTCTATCGCGTCACTGGCGAGAGCACGCAGCATCGCGGTGTCGAGCCCGACGTCGAGCTCGCCTCGCCGATCAGCCTGAAGGACATCGGCGAAAGCGCGCTCGATGATGCCCTACCGTGGGATCGCATCGATCGCGCCGAGTTCAAAGCCCTGGATACGCGCCTGCCTTCGATTGCAAAACTCGCACTCGAGGAAAACACCCGTCAGAACCGCGACCCAGACTATCGCTGGCTCGTCGAGGACATTTCGGCTCTCAATCGACTGCGCGACCAGAGAGCCCTCTCGCTCAGCCTCGAAAAGCGTCGCGCCGAACGCGCGCAGCTCGAGGCGAATCGGCTCGCCCGGGAGAACGCCCGGCGTGTCGCGCGCGCGGAATCTCCCCTCGCCTCGATCGAAGACCTCGACGTATCGAAGCAGCCTGATGTGGTGCTCGATCAGTCGGCCGAGGTGATGGTGGACATGCTCAAGCTTTCGGCTCCGACCAAGACGCCGAAACCGAAGGCGGTCACGGCGAAGCGCGAAGCCGCCTGAAACCGTGCCCGCGCTCGAGGCAATACTCGAGCCACTTGTTGAGCATCATGTTGCGCGCCCAGCGCTGATCGAGATCGAGCCCCGCATGCTGGCGCCAGCCGCGCAATAGCGGGTGCTCGTGCGTATCGGCCCAGGAATGAGCCTCGGCCAGACGCGCATCGTGGTACACCCGAACTTCCATGTCGGGCGCGTTCGGCACCGACCCATCGTCCGAGAAGACGTAGGTGAGCTGCAACATCGTCGTGTACGGTGAACGCTCGGTCACGCGAAGCTCGAGTTCGACATCGCCTTGCACGCTCGAGCGATGCAAGCCGTCGACCGAACGCAGCTCACCGGCGAGCGCGCCGAGTCTGCGGTGATTGCTCTCGTAGAGCGACATGAGCGCCACGAAACTGCCGGGCCGCGATCGCCAACTCGCCGGCAATAGCGGCTCGCCAAGCAAACCCTGCAGGGCGAGCTTTCGCGAGTCGAACTTGTCGGATGACGATTTCATTGATTGGACTATAGCGCGGGTCTGGGTCTCAAGTCATGGGCGAACACGTCGCTCGATGCCCGTGGCCTCGAGGATACGCGCCGAGATTTCTTCGATCGAGCATTCCGTGGTGTCGAGCACCGGGATAGCATTTCTCTGAAAAATTGCGTCGGCTGCGCGAGTTTCGAATTGTACTTGCGGAGGCGACGCATATCGGCTGTTCGGTCGGCGCTCCTGACGAATCTGCTGTAGACGATTGGGCGCGATACGCAGACCGAAGAGCTTACTCTTGTGCGGTTGCAGCGCGGGCGGCAAGCGGGCCGACTCGAGATCATCGTCGGTCAAGGGATAGTTCGCGGCAAAGATGCCGTACTGCATCGCAAGATAGAGACACGTGGGTGTCT
The DNA here is from genome assembly GCA_044344725.1 of Steroidobacteraceae bacterium. Taxonomy (GTDB): domain Bacteria; phylum Pseudomonadota; class Gammaproteobacteria; order Steroidobacterales; family Steroidobacteraceae; genus UBA964. The sequence goes on from JBIJCL010000218.1 coordinate 3,264, forward strand.
TGCCCGAGCGCGAGACACCGACCAGCACCACGTCAGCTTTCGAATAATCACGGTTCGAGCCGTCGTCGTTCGAGAGCGCGTAATTCGTGGCGTCGATACGGGCCGCGTATCCCACCGAATCGGAGATGCCGTGTGCCTTGCCTGCACTGTGCGTCGAACGCGTATTGAGTTCGCGCTCCATCGGGCCCACGAAGGCTTCGAAGAAATCGAGCACCAAGGCTTCGGCCTCGCGCAGCACGAGCCGCAAATCGTCCTGAACCAAGGTGCTGAACACGATGGGCCGAGCACCCTCGTCGACGCCTGCGGCATTGATACGCCGAACCGCCTCGTGTGCCTTGTCAATGGTGGAGACAAATGGCAGAGTCACGGCCCGAAATTGCAGCCCGTCGAACTGCGTCAAAAGGCTGTGTCCCATGGTCTCGGCCGTGACGCCGGTTTGGTCGGAAACAAAAAATACGGTCCGTGTTGTCACGAGTGGTTCTACCCATCAAACGCCAGACGTCAGTCTCCCTCGCCTCGCCCTCCAACTCAAGGATGTGCCCGTGACCGAACTCGTCCTGCCCTTCGAACGACTGACCATGCATGACGTCGAAACCGTCGGTGGCAAGAATGCCTCCATCGGGGAGATGA
>JBIJCL010000221.1:0-3856 GCA_044344725.1 Steroidobacteraceae bacterium
GGCCAGCTCGCGCGTCTCGGCGTCAAAGTTCCGGGCGGCTTCGCGACGACGGCGGCAGCCTATCGGCAAATGCTTGCGCACAACGGGCTCGACCAACGCATTCGCGAGCTGCTGCAGTCGCTCGATGTTGACGATGTCGTACGCCTTGCCGAAGTTGGCGCCACCATTCGCGGCTGGATCCTCCAAGCACCGCTGCCGAGCGAACTCGAGCGAGCCGTTCGCGAAGGTTATCGCCGCTTCGGCGATCATGTCGCCGTCGCGGTGCGCTCTTCGGCCACGGCCGAAGACCTGCCGGAAGCCTCGTTCGCAGGCCAACAGGAGACGTTCCTCAACGTGCAAGGCGAAGACGCCGTCATCGAAGCGATGCGTCACGTGTTTGCCTCGCTCTTCAATGATCGCGCCATCGCATATCGCGTCCACCAAGGCTTCGACCACTCGCAAGTGGCGCTCTCGGCGGGCATCCAGCAAATGGTGCGCTCCGATCTCGGCGCGAGCGGCGTCATGTTCACGCTCGATACCGACAGCGGCTTCCGTGACGTCGTCTTCATCACCGCGTCCTACGGCCTCGGTGAAACCGTCGTCCAGGGCGCCGTGAACCCGGACGAGTTTTATCTCTACAAACCCGCCGTCCGCGCCGGTCGTCACGCCGTGCTGCGTCGTAATCTCGGTGCCAAGGCCATCAAGATGGTCTACGCCGAATCCGGCTCGGCCGAACGCGTCCGTAACGTCGATGTGGCGCCAGCCGACCGGCAACGCTTCTGCCTCGACGATGCCGATCTGCTCGAGCTCGCCAAACAGGCGCTCATCATCGAAGAGCATTACGGTCGGCCGATGGATATCGAGTGGGGCAAAGATGGCGCCACCGGCACTATCTACATCCTTCAGGCGAGACCCGAGACCGTGCAGAGCCGCAGCGGCCGCACCATCCAGCGTTACACGCTCGCCAAGCGATCCAAGATCATCACGCAGGGGCGCAGCATCGGGCAGCGCATCGGTGCAGGACCCGCTCGCGTCATCTCCGACCCGTCGCAGATGGCCCGCGTCCAACCGGGTGACGTGCTCGTCGCCGATATGACCGACCCCGACTGGGAACCGGTCATGAAGCGTGCTTCGGCCATCGTCACGAACCGCGGTGGTCGCACCTGCCACGCGGCGATCATCGCGCGAGAACTCGGCATTCCCGCCGTGGTCGGCTGCGGTAACGCGACGACCAGCATCCGCGAGGGACAACCGGTCACCGTCTCCTGCGCCGAAGGCGATACGGGTTTTGTCTACGAGGGCGCGCTCGACTTCGAGCGGCGTCAGATCGAGCTCGACGCCCTGCCGCAGGCCCCGGTCAAGATCATGATGAATGTGGGCAACCCCGATCGCGCCTTCGACTTCGCGAGCATCCCGCATCGCGGTGTGGGGCTCGCGCGTCTCGAGTTCATCATCAACCGCATGATCGGTGTGCACCCGCGCGCCCTGCTCGAGTTCGACCAGCTCAATGCGCCGCTCAAAGAAGAGATTCGGGCGCAGATGTCGGGCTATGCCGATCCCGTGGGCTTCTACATCGACAAGCTCGCCGAGGGCGTGGCGCAAATTGCAGCAGCCTTTGCACCGGAACCGGTCATCGTGCGCCTCTCCGATTTCAAGTCGAACGAGTACGCCAACCTCATCGGCGGACGACTCTATGAACCCACCGAAGAAAATCCGATGATCGGATTTCGCGGCGCGGCGCGCTACACCGATGCCAATTTCCGACCGTGTTTCGAGCTCGAATGCCGCGCACTCAAGAAAGTTCGCAACGAGATGGGCCTGACGAATGTGCAGGTCATGGTGCCCTTCGTGCGCACCCTGCGTGAAGCCAAAGAGGTCACCGAGCTACTCGCTGCCAATGGCCTCGGGCGCGGTGAAAACGACCTCAAGGTCATCATGATGTGTGAGCTGCCCTCCAACGCGGTGCTCGCCGAGCGCTTCCTCGAATTCTTCGATGGCATGTCGATCGGCTCGAACGACATGACGCAGCTGACGCTCGGTGTCGATCGCGACTCCGGAATCGTCGCCCAGCAGTTCGACGAGCGCGATCCGGCTGTCAAAGAAATGCTCTCGATGGCCATCCGCGCCTGCCGAAAGGCCAAGAAGTACATCGGTATCTGCGGTCAGGGGCCCTCAGACCACCCCGACCTCGCGCGTTGGCTCGTCGAGCAAGGCATCGACAGCCTCTCGCTCAATCCCGACACGGTGATCGAAACCTGGCTGATGCTCGCTCAGGATGCTGCCGCCGCGGCTAGGCGTTGAGCGACGCCCGACCCGCCAAAAACGGGCATACCGAAAGATCGACGTTTCCACCCGAGACGATCACGCCGATCGTCTCTCCCGGTTTTCCGATGCGGCCGTCGATGAGGGCGGCCAGCGGCACGGCCGAGGAAGGCTCGATGAGGAGCCGCATATCTTCGAGCGCGATGCGCATCGCGTTGACGATGGCGCTCTCCGATACCGTCAACACGTCGTCGACCAGCGATCTGAAAATGGCGAAGGGTCGAACGCCGATCGAGCCGCGCAGACCATCGGCGATGGTGGCCGGCGAGCCCTGAACACCCACGCGCGTGCCGCCATGGAACGAGCGAGCCGCATCGTCGGCCATCTCTGGCTCGACGCCCATCACGCGACAAGACGGTGCCATCGCCTTGCCCGCGATCGCCGTACCCGACAGCAAGCCCCCACCACCCACCGGCGCGGTGAGTACGTCGATGTCGGGGTATTCGCTCAATAACTCGAGAGCGGCGGTACCCTGCCCGGCGATCACCCGAGCATCGTCAAAAGGGTGAACGACCGCAGCGCCCGTGCGCGCGACGACTTCGGCGAGCGCGGCCTCTCGGGCGGCGAGCCCAGGCTCACAGGAGACCAGCTCTGCGCCCTCGGTCCGAATCGATTGAAGCTTCACCGCCGAGGCATCTCGCGGTGCGACGACCACGCATCGCCAGCCGAGCTCGCGCGCCGCTCGGGCAAGCGCCGCACCATGATTACCCGAAGAGTGAGTCGCCACCACCCTCGCCTGCGATTCAAGCTGCAGCAAGGCATTGGTCGCCCCGCGCAACTTGAACGCGCCGACGTGCTGGAGATTTTCGCACTTGAACAGCACGCGGCGACCCACCCGCGCATCGAAGCGCGGGAAGTTCATCACCGGCGTGCGCAACACCCGTCCGAGCAATCGGTCGTGCGCGGCGACGACGTCATCGAACGTCGGCAGATCGACCGAAGGCAGGTCGAGACCCGACACGCTCAGCACGCGCCTCGCGGTCCGAGGACGAAGAATCGCTCCCGGTAGTACTGCAACTCACGCACCGACTCGCGGATGTCATCGAGCGCGAGATGAGAGCCCTCCTTGTTGAACGCGGCAGCAAGCTCCGGCGACCAGCGCTTGGCCAATTCTTTGACGGTGCTCACATCGAGGTTTCGGTAATGGAAGAACGCCTCGAGCCTCGGCATCAGACGCGCCATGAATCGACGGTCTTGGCAGATGCTGTTGCCACACATGGGCGATGCGCCAGACTCGACGTGTTGCGCCAAAAACTCGAGCGTCTGACGCTCGGCCTCGGCGAGCGTGATCGTGCTCGCGCGCACGCGGGCGATGAGACCCGAGCCGCCATGTTGCCGTTGGTTCCACTCGTCCATCCGCGCAAGCGTGGCGTCATCTTGATGGATCGCGAGCACCGGCCCTTCCGCGATGAGCCGCAAAGACGAGTCGGTCACCAAGGTCGCAATCTCGATGATGGTGTCCGTGTCGGGTTTGAGCCCGGTCATCTCGAGATCGATCCAGATCAGCGCATCGCGACTCGGCATTGTTACGGTCCATCGTGAGGTCTTAGATTGA
>JBIJCL010000234.1:0-3683 GCA_044344725.1 Steroidobacteraceae bacterium
TCTCGCGCCGACGGACTCAACGCCTTGGAATCAGCGAGCCCCGCGATGGGTCGTTCAGGATCGAGGATGACGGCCGCCGCGACGACGGGCCCTGCGAGCGGCCCTCGCCCGGCTTCATCGACGCCGGCAGTCCATCCTGCGTTCATCGCGGCATTCATCCCGGCGTTCATCGCCGCCGTCATCGCGACGGAGAACGGTCGACGAGCTCGAGCACCGCCTCGGCTGCGAGCGCCGCGCCGCCGCGACGTAAATCGCGATGCACACGCCCGAAGGCCTCGCGCAATTCGCCGAGGCGCTGCGGCTGTTCGAGCCATTGCAGTACCGCGGCGCCGAGTACCTCGGGCGTTGCGGCCTCTTGGAAAAACTCGGGGACGATCTCGCGACCGACGAGCAAGTTCGGCTGCGAGAAATGCCGCACCTTCACGAGACCCAAACGCCGCAGCAAAAACGCCGTGAGCGGCGCGAGTTTGTACGCGACCACCATCGGCCGCTGCGAGAGCAGCGTCTCGAGTGTCGCCGTTCCCGAGGCCGTGAGTACGACGTCGGCCGCCGCGAGCGCGAGGCGTGACTGACCTTCGAGTATTTTGAGTGCAAGGTCCGAAGTGGTCGCGCCTGGGCCCGTTGCCGCCGACGCCTCACCGAGCGCCCCCTCGAAACACGCGCGCGTCGCGGCGCTCGTGAGCGGCACCACGAACTTCACGCCCGGTCGCTTGGCTGCGATCCACTGCGCCGCGCCGACAAAAGGTGCCGCCAATCGCGACACTTCACCCATTCGACTACCCGGCAACAGGGCGATCACCTCGTCATCGCTCGACAGTCCGAGCGCGGCGCGCGCGCCCGCGCGATCGGCCTCGAGCGGAAATTGATCGGCGAGCGGGTGCCCGACGAAGCGCGCCGTCACGCCGTGTTCGGCATAGAACGCGGGCTCGAAGGGCAACAGGCAAAGAATTCGGTCGCAGGACTCGGCGATACCACGCACACGCCCCTGCCGCCACGCCCACACCTGCGGACTCACGTATTGCACCGTGGGCAAGCCGCCCGCCTTGAGACGCTTGGCGAGCCCGAGATTGAACTCCGGCGCATCGATACCGACGAACACTGCCGGTCGACGCGCGAGCAGTTCACGCACGAGCCGACGACGCAAACCGATGAGACGCGGAAGATGACGCAAGATTTCGGCAAGCCCCATGAGCGCGAGTTCGTCGCTCGAGGCGAGCGCCTCGCAACCCGCTTCGCGCATGCGCGGGCCGGGCACGCCGACGAATCGCGCGTCCGGAACACGCTCGCGGATCGCCGCAATGAGCGCGGCACCGAGGTTGTCGCCGGAAGCCTCCCCGGCGACGAGTGCGATCAAAGGTCCTTCGGTTCGCTCGGCGACGCTCAACGGATGAGGCTGCGGTTCGACCGCGGGAAGAAATCGACGAAGGCCTGAAGCTCCGGCTGACTCTTCGCCGCCTCGGTGATCTTTTCGATCGCCTGCTCGAGCGGAAGATCGGAGCGATAAAGCGTCTTGTACGCGTTCTTGATGTTGCGCACCTGCTCGGCCGTGAATCCGCGCCGCGCGATGCCGGTCGCATTGATCGAATGCGGTTCGGCTGGATGCCCCACCGCCATCACGTACGGCGGCACGTCACGAGTGACCGCCGTATTGTTGGCGATGAACGCATGCGCGCCGATCTTGCAGAACTGATGCACGCCGGTGAACCCCGCGAGGATCACCCAATCGTCGATCTCGACGTGCCCCGCAAGCGTCGCCAGGTTGGCGAACACGCAATGGCTGCCGACGATGCAGTCGTGCGCCACATGCGAAGAGGCCATGAAGAGATTGTCGTCACCGACTGTGGTGACGCCCTTATCTTTGGCCGTGCCACGGTTCACGGTCACATATTCACGAAAGGTGTTGCTGCTGCCGATCACGACCCGCGTCGGTTCACCCGCGTATTTTTTGTCCTGCGGCGCATCGCCGATCGAGGCGAACTGGAATACGCGGTTGTTCGCGCCGAGCACCGTGTGCCCGGTGATCACCACATGCGGTCCGATGATGCAGCCCGGCCCGATCTCGACGTCGGGACCGATGATCGAATACGCACCGATCTCGACGCCCGCGCCGATCTTGGCCGTCGGCGCCACGACGGCGCGCGGATCGATCGTCGCACTCACGTCGAGCTTCCCGGCGCGACCATCAGTTCGCAGGCTGCCGCCTCGACATCCCCCACCATCGCCGTGGCCTCGAACTTCCAGATGCCGCGCATCTGACGCTGCAACGTGGCATTGAGGATCAGCTGATCCCCCGGCTCGACCGGGCGACGGAAGCGCGCCTTGTCGATGCCGACGAAATAAAACTGCGTGTTGTCATCGGGCACGACCTTGGCCGTACGGAACGCCAAAATGCCCGCCGCCTGCGCGAGCGCCTCGATGATGATGACGCCCGGCATCACCGGACGACTCGGAAAGTGCCCCGGGAAAAAAGGTTCGTTGTAGGTGACGTTCTTGATCGCGCGAATACTCTTGCCTTCGTGGCACTCGAGCACCCGATCGACGAGCAAGAACGGATAACGGTGCGGCAGTTGTTTCAAGATGCCGTTGATGTCGAGAATGATGTCGCTCACGAACGTCCCTCGTCTGGTGATTCTTTGTCATGGCCGGCGTGTCGCTCGAGCTCGACGACTCGACGATTGAGACCGTCGATGCGTTTCAGGCGACCCACGATGCGGCGCCAGTCTGCCGCAGACTCGATCGGAATGGAGCCTCCCGCGTACACGCCGGGCTCACGGATGTCGGCGGTCACGAAACTCGTGGCCATCAGCGTCACGTCGTCACAAATGGTGAGGTGCCCCGTCACGCCGACGCCACCCCCGATGCGACAGCGCGCACCGATGTGCGAACTGCCGGCGAGGCCCACGCAACCGGCGAGCGCCGTGTGTGCCCCGATCGTGCAGTTGTGACCAATCTGCACGAGGTTGTCGATCTTCACGCCATCGCCGATGACGGTGTCCTCGAGTGCGCCGCGATCGATGGTGGTATTCGCGCCCACCTCGACGTCTTCGCCGAGGCGCACCGTCCCCACCTGCGGCACATGGATCCAGCGCTCGCCCTCGGGCGCATAACCGAACCCTTCCGAGCCCACCACCGAACCCGGATGCAAAATCGAGCGCGCGCCGATGCAAACGCCTTCGAGCACCGTGACGCGCGCGACGAGTCGTACGTCATCGCCGAGGGTGACGTCCTCACCGACGACGCATCCCGGGCCGATGTACACCCGCGCGCCGATGCGGCTGCGCGCACCGACCACGGCCTGAGGTCCGATGTGAGCGGAAGGATCGACGACGGCGTCGGGCGCGACGACCGCACTGGGGTGAGCGCCCGCCGGTCCCGCCAGAGGCGGATGCAACTCGGCGGCGATGCGCGCAAAGCTCGCGTGCGGATTGCTCGCGAGCAGACAATCGAGCGGTGTCGCGTCCTGCATCTTCGGATGAAGGACGATCGCCCCGGCCTTGGCCGAGGCGAGTTGGTCGGTGAGCTTGGGGTTCGAGAAGAACGCGAGGCCGCGAGGCCCCGCGCCTGAGAGCGTACCCACGTGGTCGATCGGACGGTCGGGGTCACCCCGCAGCGTCAGTCCGAAACGAACCGCGAGCTCGCCGAGGGTGACTGCCATCGCGTCGCCCCGCGCGGCCGCTGCCGAC
>JBIJCL010000235.1:0-3680 GCA_044344725.1 Steroidobacteraceae bacterium
GTCCGTCACCGCCGCGCCAGCGACTGTGAACCTCGTTTTGGCAGCGCCACGCATCGACGCGAAACCGAGGCCCTTCGCCCGCGCCCGCGGCCACTTGGGCATCGCCGCTGAGTACAAACGCCAATGCCAGGAGGGGCAGCCCACTCACGCCGCCTCCCGGGCTGAGAGAGGCAGATCGACAGAGTCGTCCTCGGCCCAGTTCCAGATCGACAGTCGACCATTGCGGTCTTCGACGAGTGCCGTGCAGCTTTCGACCCAGTCGCCGTCGTTGCAATAGAGCACGCCGTCAATGTGACGGATCTCGGCTCGATGGATGTGCCCACACACCACGCCATCGACACCTCGGCGACGGACTTCGTGCGCGACCGCCTGCTCGAAGCTCGAGATGTAGTTCACGGCATTCTTGACCTTGTGCTTGAGGTAGCTCGCCAGCGACCAGTAGTCGTAGCCGAAGAATCGACGAATGCGATTGAAATGCCGGTTCATCTCGATCGAGAAATCGTAGGCCTGCGAGCCGAGCGCCGCGAGCCAGCGGCTGCACTTGACCACGCTGTCAAACTCGTCGCCGTGCATGACGAGCAAACGCTCACCGAGCGCCGTCGTGTGGATACAGTCGCGTTCGATGACGAGATTGCCGAACATCGATCCCACAAACTCCCGGAAATCCTCATCATGATTACCGGGCACATAGACGACCCGCGTGCCGTGCTTGGCCTTACCCAAGATCGTCCGCAGCACGTTGTTGTGCTCCTGCGGCCAATAAAACGACTTACGTAAACTCCAGAGGTCCACGATGTCGCCGACGAGGTACAGATTTTCCGCATGGACGTCGCGGAGGAACGAAAGCAGCGCGGTGGCATTGCAGCCGCGCGAGCCGAGGTGGATATCAGAGATAAAGACGCTGCGAACCCAATGACGAGGATTGTGTGCGGGGCTCAAGGTGTCCTGATCCTGCGTGGCTGACGCTGCGCGCAGGCTGCGCGTCGCGTGTTGCGACGCGATGACCGATTAATGAACTTATTACGACGCGTGTTGCGACGCGCGTAAATTCACGAGCGCGCCCCAACACGCAAGCGCGATCACGCTGACGAGCACCCACGCCGGCATCGAAAGACCAAGGAACGACCAATCGATCACCTGACATTCGCCCGCGCCGAAGAGCACTTTGCGCAGCACGGTCATGAACGGAAACACGTCCATCATGTAATCGAGGCTCGCACCGCACGCGGGCACCGAACCGAAGGGCAGACTCTGGATGTACACATGCCGACCGGCGACATACCCCGGAAACGCCGACGCCACGAGCAGTAACACGCCGTACACCCTCGCCCCTCGTACCCCTGAAGGGTTGTGGAGCGCCGCAATCAAAAATACGACCCCGAGGGCGATGACGCCGACCCGCTGGAAAATACAGAGCGGGCAAGGCTCGAAGCCCAGCACATGCTCGGCGAAGAGCGCATAAGCCATGAGACCTGCGCAGGCGAGAAACCCCGCGAGATTACCGACCCTTCGATCGTGAAGCAGGCGCCCGAACGCGCGAGCCGCGAAAGACCCGTCGGTCAAGTTTTGGTCCCGCGCTTGGCGAGCTCCGCCTCGACGTCTTCGAGACGTACGTGACGGATGTCCTTGCCGTGCACCATGAAGATCACGTACTCGCAGATGTTCTTGGCGTGATCGCCAATGCGCTCGATGGCGCGAACGACCCACATCACATCGAGCGCCCGACGGATATTGCGCGGGTCTTCCATCATGAACGTGATCGACTGACGCTGGATGGCCTCGTACTCCTCATCGACGAGCCGATCCTGACGCGCGACCTTGAGCGCGGCCTCAGCGTCCATGCGCGCGAACGCATCGAGCGAGTCGTGCACCATGCTCTGCACTACGCGACCAAGATGCTTGATCTCGCGGTACTTATTGACCGGGCGCTCCTGGGTCGCAAGGCGCGAAGCGATGTAGCCAATCTTTTCGCACTCATCGCCCATGCGTTCGAGGTCGGTAATCACCTTGATGATGGCGATGATGAGTCGCAGGTCGCTCGCCGCCGGGGCGCGCGTGGCCAAAATGCGAGAGCACTCCTCGTCGATCGACACTTCCATGCGATTCACTTCGAAATCATCGCGCGCGACGGTTTCACCCAAGGTGCTGTCACCCTCGACGAGCGCCGACACCGCCTTGGCGAGCTGCTGCTCGACAAACCCGCCCATGTTGAGCACCTGCGACCGCACGCGCTCGAGGTCCTCGTTGAACCGGCGCGAGATGTGCTGGGAAAGTTCGGCGGTTTCCACTGTCTTTTACCCCTCGGGCGTCACGCCCAATCCAATCTGTCAGTCGACGTTCGTCGGAGAATAGCCGCTGTCGCCCGTCATTGCGATGGGTTCGCGTACCAAGCGTGTCCGCGGAAAGTGGCAGGCAAAGGTGCTGCCTTGCCCCTCCTCGCTCTCGATCTTGAGCTCGGCACCGTGCCGCTGCAGCACGTGACGCACGATCGCAAGCCCAAGGCCCGACCCGCCCGTGTCACGCGCACGACCCGGATCCACCCGATAAAAACGCTCGGTGAGCCGCGGCAAATGCTCCGGTGAAATGCCAGGCCCCGTATCGATGACCGCAAAATGCCCGCCGAGTTCATCGACCCACCAGCGCAGCGCAATCTTCCCGCCCGCCGGGGTGTACTTGGCGGCGTTGTCCGCAAGATTCCAGAACGCCGAGTGAATCAACCCCGTGTCGCCCATGAGGCCATCGGGTGCCTCGATCGACACCGACACCTCGTGCTTTCCCGCATCGCGTGTCACCAAATCTTTGCGCAGCACCGCAAGCAGCGCCGCCACATCGATCGGCTGCCCGACCACCTGCTCGTCGCTCGCCTCGAGCCGCGAGAGTTCGAGCAGGTCCGAGACGATCGCCGTCATGCGCTCGGATTGCCGACGCATCTCCTGTATGGGACCGCGAAGATCCTCGGGCAGATCATCGCCGAGCGAGAGCGTCTCGAGATAGCCCGCAATCACCGTGAGCGGCGAGCGCAGCTCGTGCGAAGCATTGGCCACAAAATCTTTGCGCATGGTCTCGAGTTGCGCCTGGCGCGTGACATCGCGCACGAGTAAAAAGAGCTGACCCTCGCCATAGGGCGCCCCCTGAAACTCGAGACATGTGGGCTCGCCGATGCGTGGCTTGATGCGCAGGCTGCTGCTGAACTCGCCCTTCTCGAGATAACGCGCGAACTCCGGCACACGCAGCAGACTCGCCAGATTGATGCCGAAGTCCGTCTTGCGACGCAGCCCCAAGAGCTCGGCCGCCTTGCGATTAAACCAAAGAATTTCCCGATCGGCATTCAGTGCGACGACGCCATCCGGCATCGAAGCCGTCGAGCGCCGGAGCTCACGAAAAAGCCTCAAGATCCGCTGCTTGTGAAACTGCTTGCGCCGATGCAGCCGCGAGACGAGCGAGACCGCATCGCCCCAGCGCCCACCGGCATCCGGCGGATCACGCTGATTGCGGCGACGCATCCAGTCGAGGAAATCATTGAGGTTCGCAAGCTGCCGCGCGAGCTCGAGCGCCAACGCTCCGGCGATCCCCCACCACAAATGACCGACAAAAAGCCCTACGAGGGCCCCGATACCGGCCACCAGCAAGACACGCCAGAGGGCGAACCCCCAGTCCTCGAACGGATTCCTGAGCAACGT
>JBIJCL010000236.1:0-3677 GCA_044344725.1 Steroidobacteraceae bacterium
CACCGCGACGACCCCCATCCCGGGCGTGGCGACCGGCACTCGCGTCGTACTGATTCCGGGCGCCGATCCGCGTCTGCCCTCGAGCTACCGCGCGCAAAATCTCAACAGCGGGACATGCTCGGGCGCCACGGAAGCGACCGGCTGTACGGCCGGTTCGGTCGCCGACAAGAGCAACACCAACCTGCAGACCGACCTGCGCACGCCGCTCAAGCGTCGCTCGGTCAACATCGATGGCCTCTACGACATCAACGACGACGTCGCGCTGCGCATCAACGCGCTCTACAGCGTGCGTGAGTCGGAGCGTCAGGTCGCGGGTTACCCGATGCAGGCGGCTGCCTTCGCCACACCGATGGCCGCCAACAGTTACTTCAACCCGGTTGGCGCGACCATCAGCAACTGGTGGCGTCGCAGCTGGGAAGTCCCTCGCGTTTCCGGCAGTGACCTGACCACGTTCCAGTTCGTCGGAACGCTGCTCGGTGACTTCGAATTCGCCAACCGCGACTTCAGCTGGGATGTCAGCTATCTGCACGCGAACAACGATTCATTGCAGGCCACCTATGGCAACTGGAACGTTCCCCGCACCGCGCAGGCGGTAGGACCGTCGTTCCTCAACGCCCAGGGCGTCGTGCAGTGCGGTACGCCCGCTGCGCCGATTTCTTTGGCGTCGTGCGTTCCGATGAATCCGTTCCTGCCGTTCGGGCAGTCGGGCCAGGGCAGCCTGGCCAGCAAGGCCGTTCAGGACTTCCTCTTCCAAGAGGAGCATGCGACGGGTCAGACCACGACGACTGTGTTCTCGGCCAACCTGACGGGCGATCTGTTCGAGCTGCCTGCGGGCCCGCTCGGCTTCGCGATCGGCGTGGAAAGCCGCAAGGAAGCCGGTGCGTTCACGCCGGATCCGCTCGCGGTCACGGCGGCGTCGACCAACCTCGCCGCAGGTCCGACCAAGGGTCAGTACACGGTTGACGAGTTCTATGGTGAGTTGAGCATCCCGGTTCTTGCCGACTTGCCGCTCATCAAGGAACTCAACGTCAGCCTCGCCTCGCGTATGTCGGACTACGACACGTTCGGTGACACGACCAACAGCAAGGCGGGACTCGAGTGGCGTCCGATGGACGGCCTGCTCGTGCGCGGCACTTGGGCGGAAGGCTTCCGCGCGCCGACGATCGCCGATCTCTTCGGCGGCGGCTCGCAGACCTTCTCGTTCTTCACCGATCCCTGCGATACCAACTTCGGCAGCTCAGCGACGAACCCGACGACCCGTGCGAATTGCGTCACGGCGATGGGTGCGCTCGCAAACAGCTACCGTCAGCTGGCTCAGGGCTTCAACCCGGCGACCGCGCCGAACGCGCAGACCCCGGTGGCCTTCACCTCAGGCTCGAACCCGACCCTGCAGCCGGAGACCTCGGAGTCGAAGACGGCGGGCATCGTTTGGAGCCCGAGCTTCGTGGCGGGCCTCAACGTCGCACTCGATTGGTGGACGATCCGCATCGACAACACGATCGTGGCCGACTCGCCGTCGCAGATCCTCGCGGACTGCTACGTCGCTTCGATCGCGAGCCGTTGCTCGTCGGCGCTCTTCACCCGCGACCCGGCTCTCGGTTACGTGAACTTCCTGTCGTTCGGCGGTCGCAACGCCGGTTTCCGTGAAGTCGAGGGCTACGACCTCGAGCTCGGTTACCGCTTCACCACGGAGCGCTTCGGGAATTTCTCGATCAGCTCGACCACCACCTACACCGACAAGGACGTGACGGTCTCGACCAACGACCCGCGCGTGCCGATCTCGGCGGTGGGCGTTCCGGGCATCTTCAAGGTCCGTTCGAACCTCAGCCTCAACTGGCAGTACGGTGATTTCGGCTTCAGCTGGAATGCCCGCTACTACTCGGAGATGTATGAGTCCTGCACGTACTTCATCCCCGGCTCGACCACGCCGAACCTGGAGTGCAACAACATCCAGGATCGTCCGACCGGTCTCGTGACGGGCACGACGAGCCAGCTGACCCGCCGCAACTACGTGGGCGGCAACACGTTCAACGACGTGCAGGTTCGCTGGAACACGCCGTGGAACGGCACGCTCGCCGTCGGCGCCAACAACGTGTTCGACCGCGTTGGCCCGGTGATGTACTCGCAGCCGAGTGCAAACGTGTCGTACTACGGTGGCTTCGACATCGGCCGCTTCGGCTACGTCAAGTACACGCAGAAGTTCTGACGCAAACCAGTCACGTGATGTGACAAAGGCCACGACCTTCGGGTCGTGGCCTTTTTATTTGGGGCCGATTTTTATCTTTGGGAAAACTAGTCGCGCAGAGCGCGCAACACGCGCTCCAGGTATTCCGCTTGCAGACGGCTGCGTGCCGCAGCGTCGGCGGACTCGGGCACGAATTCATCCACTTCACTCTCGCCGACGAGTGTGCGTCGGGCGAGCACGCGCTCGAGGGCATCGAGGCGCGAGCGTGTGACGGAGAGTTCAGCCACGAGGGCGAGCGTCACACCGTAGAGCCGATCGAGCATCGGGTCGTCGGTGAACTGCGGAGCTTCCGGACGGCGCCCTGTTTCTGCGGGGGTGACGCGCTGGATGGGGTCAGCGATCTGCGGGAGAGAGTGATCCATATCCGTGCTATCCAACGACGGCGATTCCCTTCGCCGCTTGCCACGCACCCACCACATACCACGAGGGCGCTCGTCCGAAATCTTCGTGTTTGATCGCCGTCTGCGATGGGGGCAGCGCCGAGCATCGCGACTCGAAAACGTTGCCGGCACCGAACCCTGACTTCACGAGCAGAGCCGGCAAATCCGACTCATGCAACGCACTCCAGAACGGCTCGTTGTTGAATCGACCATCCCAATCGCGCATGAACTGCTCGAAGGGATCGAGGCCGCGATAGGGCGGCTGCTCGAGATGCACCGTGAGTCCACCGGCACGTAACAGCCGATGGGCCTCCAAAAAAATACGCGGTAACGCCTGACGGGAGGTCTCGTGCAGGACCATCGTCGTGAACACGAGGTCGCAGGAGCTCTCCTCGATCGGCGTACTCGTCGCATCGGCCTGCATGAAGGTCACATCCGATACGCCGAGCGATCGGGCGCGCGCGTGGCCGTAGCGCAGCATGGGTGCCGCCACGTCGATCGCAATGATTTCGGCTTCTGGGAAAGCCGCGCGCAACGGCAAGGTGTTGTGTCCGAGTCCGCAACCAAGATCGACGATACGTCGCGGATTGAACTCGGGATGCTCGCGCTTCAGCCAATCGACCAGCGCCCTGCCAGCGGCATCGTTCCAAGGTCCGGCCGCTCCGCCGGTCGTGGCGTACATGCCGGCGTCGTAGTTCGCAGGATTCGTCACGTCGTCGGACATACTCTCGGCCGTATAGCCGCCACGCATGAGATGAGTATCGACGGCGGATACATAACGAGGCGGCTCGAGCGTCGGATCGAGTCGCAAGGTCGGGGCTCCGTCGTTGAACGACTTCGCGCGATCGCGCAGCACCTCTGCCTCACGCGCAACCAATTGCCGGCCGGCGTGCTGACGAATCTCCATGGTGTTGCGACGCACGAGGCTGAAGACCCGATAAGCCGGCTCTCGCTGCATCGCCTCCGCCACGTCGTGACGGTCGACCGGATCCTGGCCGTGTCGCAACCGGAACGACTGCCGGGCGAGCGATTCATAGGCTGCCTTCACCTTG
>JBIJCL010000237.1:0-3662 GCA_044344725.1 Steroidobacteraceae bacterium
GGAAGGACGTTTCGATGGTGATCTCGAAAACGCGCGACTGCAGGCGAAACTGCTCGAGCCTTTCGATGTCGACATCGAAGACGGGTCGATGAAGCTGCTCGCACCTTGGAGTGTCCGGGGCGATGCCATCGTCGCCAATCTCGATATCCGGAAGTTCGGAGGGTCGGCACTCCTCGGTCTGATCGGAGGCGAGATCTCGATCGTCGCCGACCGCGACGGCTATCGCGCGACCGGAAGTCTGCTGCCTCCGGGACTCGCGGCGGGCCCGATCGACGTCGACTTCGATGGTTTCTATTTCCGTAACGTGCTGACCGCCCGCCGGATCACGCTCGTCCACGGGGGCGCCGGCACTCAGGTCGATCTCGCTGGAACCTTCACTCCGACCGACGAGGGCGTCGTACTCGATCTCGACGGCGAGTGGACGAAACTGCGATGGCCGCTCGCCGAGAGAACGCCTGCATTCGACAGCAAACGCGGACGCTTCACGCTGCGGGGCGTGGGCCCGCACGCGTTCACCGCCAAAGCCGATGCCCGAATCGGCGCGCTGCCTCGCGTCGACGCTGATCTCACAGCGAAACTCGAGCCTGGTCGATTCGAGTTGTCGACCATCGCGGTACGCGCGCTCGGCGGAACAGCCGATCTCAAGGGCGAAGTGACCTGGAAACCAGAGGAACGTTGGCAGATCGGAGGTCTCGTCCGTGATGTGAACCCTGGACAGTTACGCGCCGTCCTGCCGGGGCGGCTCAACTTCGCCCTCGATGCCGAGGGACGTGGCTTCGGCAAAGGCGGTCGCATCGACGTCGGCGTCAAAAATATCACGGGTCGTTTGCGCGGTGCCGCGGCGCGCGGAGCGGGACGGCTATCCATCGAAGGCGACACGCTGCAATTCAAAGACATCGATTTCGCTGCGGGCGGTCTGCGACTCGAGCTCGACGGAGGTCTTTCGTCTCGCCGTAACGATCTTCAATTCCGGCTTTTTGCAGATGACCTCGGCGTCATCGCCGATAACGGCAGAGGAAAACTTAGAGCAGAGGGCTCGCTACGCGGCTCGCCCAACGCCATGAAGGTCCGTCTCGAGGCCGGCGGCGAAAACATCGTATTGGGGGAACTCGCCGTCAAACGTCTTTCGGCAGACGTCGATCTCGATCCGAGCGGGGGCGCCGAAGCCAAAGCCTCAGCTCGCATCGAAGCCGATGAGGTTCGCGTCCTTGGACGTCGTGCCGATCGGGTCCGAGTTGCCATCGCCGGTCGCAGCGCCGCGCATACGCTCGACGTCGACGTGAAGGGCGAAGATCTCAGTCTCAACGCGAAAGCCGATGCAAGCTTCGATGCCCAAGGTTGGGCGCAACGATGGTCTCTCTTCGATCTAAGTCTGCCAGACAATATTTTGTTGGGGCTCGATCAAACATTGGATGTTCGACTCACGACCAATTCGATCACCGTGAGCCCCTTCTGTCTCAGGGGCGAGAAAGGGTCCAGCCTGACCGACTCCGCCACGCTTTGTGGTTCGGGAAGCCGGACCGATGAGGGCTGGATGGCCGAGGCTGTGGCTTCACGTTTACCGATCGCGAGTCTTCTGCCGCCCCCGACGGCAAAAGCCCAGTACCTCGGATCGGTCAATGCATCGATCAACATTCGCTCTGGCGATGACGGCTTGCCGCGAGGCACGGCCCGCGCCGATTTCGAAGGAGCGGGATTGCGCTGGCAGCGGGCGGGCGGGCGGCAAGATCTCATCCCGCTCGGCTCGGGTTCTCTCGTATTCGAGTCGAACGACCAAGGACTCTTCGGCACTCTCGATATTTCGGCGGATCAGCGCGGCCGAGCGAAAGGCGAACTTCGCGCCCCGCGCACCAGCGAAGTTGCTTCCTCAGGATGGCGTGACCTTCCGATCACGGCGACATTGCGTGCGGACTCATCCGCGCTCGCCCTGCTCTATTTGTACGTTCCCGAGATCGATCGATCGGCGGGTGATTTGTCTCTCGATTTGATCATCGGCGGAACGCTCGGCACTCCACTCGTGAACGGCGTCGTACGTCTCGAGAAAGGTGAACTCGACTTCTACCAAGTCAATCTCGCATTGCGAGGCATTCGTGCGGAGGCGCGCCTCATAGACAACGGGTTCGTTCTCGACGCCTCGGCTCGCGCCGGCGAGGGAAGCATCGAGGCCAATGCAGAGCTGACTTGGCGCGGCGGTCAGCCTTATGGCGAGCTCAAAATAAAAGGGCAGGATCTGAGGGTCATCGACGTGCCCGAGGCGCGAATCAGCGCCTCACCCGATTTGCTCTTCAAGGTGGCGGGACGCAACCTCGAGGCGACGGGCACCGTGCTCATTCCGGCAGCCCGAATCACTCCTGCCGATTTGACGGGGGCCACCCTGACCTCGGGAGACGAGCGGCTCGTCGGAGCCGAACCCGCCGATCCCGAAAGCTCATTCCGGGTATCGAGCAATCTGCGTCTGACTCTCGGTGAGCGCGTCACACTCGATTCGTTCGGACTTTCGGGACGTCTCGCGGGGTCGTTGAATCTCGTGACCACCGCAGATGGTGTCAGCCGCGGAACGGGCGAACTCGGTGTCGCCGAAGGGAAGTACGCCGCCCTCGGGCGACGGCTCGACATCGAGCGTGGTCGTTTGATTTTCTCAGGCGGACTGCTCAACGATCCCGGCGTGGAGATTCGGGCGACGAAGGAGTTTCCAGACGTGCGTGCCGGGGTGAACGTGCGCGGCTCGCTGCGCGACCCGCGGATGACCTTCTTTTCCGAGCCGTCACTGCCGCAGTCGCAGGTCGTCTCGCTCATCCTGGCCGGCGGCACGCTTGAGTCGGCGCAGAATGGTGGCCAAGGCAACGCAGGTCGCGACACCCTGCTTGCCCAGGGCGGAGCGATCCTCGCTCAGCAACTGGGCCAGCGTATTGGTATCGAGGATGTCGGCATCGAACAAAATCTCGCCAACGAAACCTCACTGGTGTTCGGGAAGTACCTCTCGAGCCGCCTCTACGTGAGTTATGGGGTGTCGCTCGCAGAGGCCATCAATACACTCAAGCTCCGCTACAGCATCAACGACCGTTGGACGCTGCGTACCGAAGCGGGCAAAGAATCGAGCGCCGAAGTGGTGTACACCGTCGAGAAGAATTGAACCGCACGGTTCGAGACGGCAAAACTTGGTTCTGCCGTCGACGGGGGTACACTCACAGCCGTGACCCGAGACCGGTATCTCAAAACGCTCGCCATCGCCTTCGCGATGCTCTGGATGGTTTTGGCCATCGCCCCGTACGAACGAGACACGTGGCTACTCGAGAACGCCCTACTCGTCCTCGGCGTGATCGTGCTGTGGCAGACACGCCGTGCGTTACCGCTCTCGACCCCGTCCTACTCGCTACTGTTCATCTTCTTTTGCCTGCATGCGGTCGGCGCACACTTCACGTATTCGCTCGTTCCCTACGACGAGGCGCTCCGAAATCTGAGTGGTCTGTCGATCAGCGAGGTGCTCGACTTCAGTCGTAACCACTACGACCGCGTCGTACATTTCGCCTATGGCTTTCTTCTCGCGCTGCCGGTTCGGGAGCTCCTCGTCTTGTACGCAAGAGTTCGCGGATTCTGGAGTTACTTCCTGCCGCTCGACATCGTGATGTCGTCCTCGCTTTTGTACGAGCTCATCGAGTGGG
>JBIJCL010000016.1:0-13359 GCA_044344725.1 Steroidobacteraceae bacterium
CGTTCGATGGCCTTGGCCGCGAGGCTCGTGATCACCACGAATCCGCCCACGATCACGATGCCGCGCAATAGCGCCCAAAGGCTGAACACGGCTTTGCCGGGCAATAGATCGACGGTATCGAGCGTCTGCTCCAGCCAGTCGAAGGCGCCGAGCAATTGCAGACCGAGGCTCGCCCAAACGATCAACGTCAATCGAACTTCCCAGCGCGCGGCCCAGCTTTCCTCGCCGAGCAGCAGCCGCAGGAGGAAGACACTGAAACGTACCGCCCCGAGCACGACGATGAGTTGGAGAGCGAGTACGAGAATGGCGTCGGGGGCGCCCGCTTGTCGCATCAGTCCGATGGCCATGGCGACGAGCACTGCGGCGACCAGAAATGGTGCGATGAGTAGGGCGCCTTCGGCGAGCGTGCTGCGTCCGCGCCGTTCGCGCATACGCTTGAGAGAGCCGCGCATCAGTCGGTTGACCAGCATCGAGACTACGACCGCAAGCAGGATCGCGACCAATTCATTGATGCCGTCGTTGCTGATTAGCTCCCGTAGCATGACGTCGGCGGGACTAGAGGTGGGATTCATCGGCGCAATCTCGGGTTGGAGGTCAGGCGTTGAGGTCGGGTCAGGCGTTGAGGTCGGGGATGAGTTCGCTGTTGTAGCGCTCGATTTGATCTTTGATGATCAGTTTGCGTTTTTTGAGTCGCTTGAGTTGGATCTCGTCGACATGGATATCCATCGAGAGGCGCGAGATGATCTCGTCGAGATCTCGGTGTTCGATGCGCAACTGACGCAATTTCTCGATGTTGCGAAACAGTTCGCGGTCGACTTTGTCTTTGTCGTCGTTCCCGGTCATCCGAGCCGCGCCGCCAGGGGTTCGAGGTCGGTCGGTAGCTTAGCGAAGCGACCCGGAGGATTCCACGGCACCGATGGATCATGGAAATCCGAGCCCGTGGAGGCTGCAAACCCGAGATTTCGGGCCAGCGTGGCGAGCCGATCGAGATCAGAGGGCCCGATGCCTGCGACCGAAACCTCGATGGCCTCACCACCGGCTTCGCGAAACTCTCCAAGCAGACGTCTCAGTGCGCCACCCGAGAGCCGATATCGATGCGGATGGGCGAGTACCACTCGAGCGCCGGCCGCTCGCAAGGCCGCCACGGTGTCGGCCAAGGCGGGCCATTCTTCGGGGACGTGTCCGGGAGTGCCTCGAGACAGCCACAGGTCGAAGGCCTCCGCGACGTCACGAGCGTGCCCCGCGACGATGAGCGAGCGGGCGAGGTGCATACGTGTCGGCACGTCCGTTTCGCCCAAAATGGCCTCGACCAAGGATCTCGCGGCGATTCGCGCCTTGCGCTCGAGTCGCTCGCCGATCTCCGTGAGCCGCGCGCTGCGCCGCGCCCGGATGCTCGACAGGTGTGTCCCGAGTGCCTCATGCGCGGGGTCGAAGTCGAGACCGATCACATGCAGCGTTTGTCCGTTCCAGCCGCAGGACACTTCGACACCTGTCACATGCTGCAGGCCATGTCGGTGGCAGGCGAGGCGAGCGGCCTCGCAGCCCGCGACGGTATCGTGGTCGGTGAGCGCGGCCAGCGTGACGCCCCGGGATGCACAAAGTTCGATGAGCGCATCGGGAGACAGCAGGCCATCAGAGTGATGGCTGTGCAAATGCAGATCGGCGAGGGGAGTAGGGCTCATCGTCGGTATGATAGTCCCATGACCTTGCTCCCCGAACACGCGCCCCGCTGGGACGATATCGATACGGTGCTGCTCGACCTCGACGGCACGCTGCTCGATCTCGCCTTCGACAATTACATCTGGCTCGCTCGGGTCGCCGAGATCTATGCCGAGAACAACGGTTTGTCGCTCGCCGAAACCCATGCGGAACTTGCGCCTCGTTTCAAACGGGTACAGGGTACGCTCGATTGGTACTCGATCGACTACTGGAGCGCACAACTCCGCATCGACATCGAGCGCGTCCACCGTGAGGAGGCGCACCGAGTCGCGTGGTTGCCCGGCGCACGGGGGTTTCTCGAGCAGGTTCGCGAGCGCGGCAAGCGTCTCGTGCTCATGACCAATTCGCACCCCAAAATTCTCGCCATAAAAGACGAGCGGACGCGGGTGCTCGGTTACCTCGACGCCGCCTACACCTCGCACGGCTTCGGTGCACCGAAGGAAGATCAAAGATTTTGGATCGCTGCGAGGAGTGCGGAGCCTTTCGATCTGGCTCGCACGATGTTCGTCGATGACAGCAAAGCCGTTTTACATGCGGCCATCGAGGCGGGAGTGCGCTGGGTCTACGGCGTGAAGCGCCCCGACACGTCGCGCGAGCCGTACAACCACGAAGAATTTGCGGCGATCGACGGCGTGCTCGATCTGCTCTGAGATCAGCGCCTAGCCCGGGCCGCGACGTCCACGGGGCCGGCCGCCACCCCCTGGTCTCGGGCCCCCACCCGGCCGACTTCCGCCGGGCCTTCCACCACCCGGTCTGCCCCCTCCGCCAGGTCGTCCTCCGCGCTCCGAGAAGCTGCGGCGCGGCGGCCAGTTGATCTCCGGGAGCATGTCCGGCGTGATGGGCTCGTAGGGCAGTTTGCGTCCGATGAATTTTTCGATATCGGGCAGGCCGACCGCGTATTCCTCGCAGGCGAAGCTGATGGCGTCACCCTCGGCGCCCGCCCGCGCGGTGCGCCCGATGCGGTGCACGTAGTCGGCCGAGTCTTGAGGCAAGTCGAAGTTGAAGACGTGACTCACGTCCGGAATATGCAAACCGCGCGAGGCCACATCGGTTGCGATGAGCACGGCGAGCTTGCCAGCGTGAAAATCTTCGAGGAAGCGCAGCCGTTTCTTTTGAGGAACGTCACCCGACAGCGCCTGAGCATTGATGTCGTTGGCACGCAGTACGTCTTCGAGACGCTCCGCCATGCGCTTGGTGTT
Organism: Steroidobacteraceae bacterium; assembly: GCA_044344725.1. Lineage (GTDB taxonomy): Bacteria > Pseudomonadota > Gammaproteobacteria > Steroidobacterales > Steroidobacteraceae > UBA964. Next base: position 2,919 of record JBIJCL010000016.1, read on the forward strand.
GACGAACACCATGCTGCGGAAAGGGTCCATCTTGCGCAGCAACCCGACAAGCAGCGGGATTTTTTCTTCCATCGCCGGGTAGTACATGACCTGCCGAACGCGGTCAGCCGTGATTTTTTCCGGCTCGATGCGTACGAGCTCAGGATCGTTCATGTGCTCGTAGGCCAGTTCGAGGACACGCTGTGACAACGTGGCCGAGAAGAGCATGGATTGCCGCTGATCGGGTGGCGGCAGGCGGCGCATGATGTAGCGAATGTCGGCGATGAAACCGAGGTCGAACATGCGATCGGCTTCATCGAGCACGATGGCCTGTGTCTCGCGAAGTTCGAAGACGTGCTGCTTGAAGTAGTCGATCAGGCGCCCCGGTGTGCCGATGAGCACATCGACACCGCCTTCGAGGTCGCGCCGTTGCTTCTCGTAGTCGACGCCGCCATAGACCACGGCGATGCGTAGGCCAGTGTGACGGCCGAGCACGATCGCATCGTTGTAGATCTGGACGGCGAGCTCGCGGGTCGGCGCGATCGCGAGCGCTCGAATCGAGGTGGCGCCCCGCGTCGGTGGCGAGGGGTGGGTGAGCAGGTTTTGGAAGAGCGCCACCAGGAAGGCCGCTGTCTTGCCGGTGCCCGTCTGGGCTTGTCCTGCAATGTCGCGCCCGGAGAGCGCGTGGGGCAGGGTCTGGGCCTGGATCGGCGTGCAGCGCGTAAAGCCTGCCTCGTTGATGCCCCGCATGAGGGGCTCGGCCAGATTAAGAGCGGAGAAGGTTAGATCGGAGAGATGGGTATCAGACATTACGAACCGTGGTGATCGATGAACTGGACAGCGCTTGCAAACGTCCGGGGAATTGGCTAAAAATTACGCCCAGTAGGGCGTTCTGCCCCCAGAAATTCGGCTTCGCCACTTCGCACAACCCAAGCAAACCTGGTCAGTCCAGAGGCAAAACCCACATCACAAGCTCGGTCTAGTGTAACCGTTTGACGGCTTCCCGACACGGCGTTCAGCCCCGGGCCCGCAAATCCCCCGCTCAATTCGTATCGTTTCAATCCCATCAAAACCACTCCAACCGGAGGTTTACCCGCGTGAGCAGCCCTCACATCATCAACACCACCGACTCCACTTTCGCCGACGACGTACTCAAGTCAGACAAGCCCGTCTTGCTCGACTTCTGGGCGGAGTGGTGTGGTCCATGCAAGATGATCGCCCCCATCCTCGATGAGCTCGCCCCGGCGTACGCCGATCGCGTTCGCATCGCCAAACTCAACATCGACGAAAACCCGCAGACGCCGCCGAAGTTCGGCATCCGTGGTATTCCGACGCTGATCCTGTTCAAGAACGGGACCGTCGAGGCGCAGAAGGTGGGTGCGGTATCGCGCTCCCAGCTTGCCGCGTTCCTGGACAGTCACCTGTGAGGGGCGGATATCTAGGCGGCCAAGGCGGGTCGCGACGTCAGGGGAAAGGACCCCGTCACGGAGGCCATCGCGATCCGAATCGCGGTGGCGGCATGCGAAACGGCAACGTCGGCGGTCCGATCCACGACGATGCACCGATGGATCACGCGCCCTTCATCGAGTCGGGCGAAGACGCTGAAATCATCAGCCGCGCGGAGCTCGCTGCCTCGCGCAACTCGATGAACCTGACCACGCTCAAGGCGATGCCCATCGCCAAGCTGGTCGAGATGGCGAGTGCCCTCGGTGTCGAAGGCATGGCCCGCTCGCGCAAGCAGGACATCATTTTCAGTCTGCTCAAGGCGCACGCTCGCAAGGGCGAAGACATTTACGGTGACGGCGTGCTCGAGATTTTGCAGGACGGCTTCGGCTTCCTGCGCTCGGCCGACGGCTCGTATCTGGCCGGACCCGACGACATCTACATCAGCCCCGCCCAGATCCGTCGATTCAACCTTCGAACGGGTGACACGATCTCGGGTCTGATTCGTCCGCCGAAAGATGGCGAGCGTTACTTCGCCCTGCTGAAGGTGGGAGAGATCAACTTCGACTCGCCCGAGAATGCACGGAACAAGGTGCTCTTCGAGAACCTGACGCCGCTGCATCCGACGAAGCGTTTGAAGCTCGAGCGCGGCAATGGCTCGACCGAAGATCTCACCGCTCGCGCCATCGATCTGTGTGCGCCGATCGGCAAGGGTCAGCGCGGTCTCATCGTGTCGCCGCCGAAGGCCGGCAAGACGATGCTGCTGCAGAACATCGCGACCGCGATCACGGCCAATCATCCCGAGGTGTATCTCATCGTGCTGCTCATCGACGAGCGCCCGGAAGAGGTCACCGAGATGCAGCGTACGGTGAAGGGCGAGGTGGTTTCCTCAACCTTCGACGAGCCGGCTGCCCGTCACGTTCAGGTGGCCGAGATGGTCATCGAGAAGGCGAAGCGTCTTGTCGAGCACAAGAAAGACGTGGTGATCCTGCTCGACTCCATCACTCGTCTCGCACGTGCCTACAACACCGTGGTGCCGAGCTCGGGCAAGGTGCTCACGGGTGGTGTGGATGCCAATGCGCTGCAGCGTCCAAAGCGATTCTTCGGTGCCGCTCGCAACATCGAAGAGGGTGGCTCGCTCACGATTTTGGCGACGGCCCTCATCGATACGGGTTCGAAGATGGACGATGTCATCTACGAAGAGTTCAAGGGCACGGGCAACAGCGAAATTCACCTCGATCGTCGCATCGCCGAGAAGCGAGTGTTTCCGGCGATCAACATCAATCGATCGGGCACCCGCAAGGAAGACCTCATCACCGATGCGGGCGAACTTGCGAAGATCTGGATCCTGCGCAAGCTCCTGCATCCGATGGATGAGCTCGCAGCGATCGAGTTCCTGCTCGACAAGATGAAGGATACGAAGACGAACTCGGACTTCTTCGAAGCGATGAAGCGCTGAAGTTTCTTCAGCGACCGGCCTCGCGCGTGATGGCGCGATGGCCGATGTCTCGCCGGTACTGCATGCCCTCGAAGTGGACCTTCGCTGCGAGGGCGTATGCCGCACGCTGAGCGTCGCCCACCGTATCCCCAAGGCCGACGGCGCAGAGTACGCGTCCGCCGCTCGTGACCACGTTTCCATCTTGCATGGCCGTGCCGGCGTGGAAGACCTTGCCCGGCAGCGTTGCGGCGTCTTCGAGTCCGAGTATCGGATCGCCTTTGCGGATCGCATCGGGATATCCCCCGGCTGCAAGCACGACCCCGAGCGCCGCGCGAGGGTCCCAGTCCATGCTGACCTGATCGAGTCGTCGATCGAGTGCCGCCTCGCAGAGCAGGGTGAGATCGGATCGCAGCCGCGACATGATGGGCTGGGTTTCGGGATCACCAAAGCGGCAATTGAACTCGAGTACGTTCGGCGTGCCATCCGGGGCAATCATGATGCCGGCGTAAAGAAAGCCGGTATACGGCATGCCGTCGGCTGCGAGTCCGCGGATGGTCGGATGAATGACCTCACGCATGATGCGCTCGTGCATCGCTGGCGTGACGACGGGCGCGGGAGAATAGGCGCCCATGCCACCCGTGTTGGGGCCCGTGTCTCCATCGCCCACGCGCTTGTGATCTTGTGATGTCGCGAACGGCAGCACGTGTTCGCCATCGGCCATCACGATGAAGCTCGCCTCTTCGCCCGGCAGGAATTCTTCGATGACGACTTCGGTGCCCGCGCCGCCGAACTGACCGTCGAACATCGCACGGGCGGTGGCGATAGCCTCCTCGGCGCTATCGACGATGACCACGCCCTTGCCCGCAGCGAGCCCGCTTGCCTTGACGACGACCGGCGTACGTTGCTTTCGAACCCACTCGGGATCGAAGGTTTCACGGGTGAAGGTGGCGTAGGCTGCAGTCGGAATGCCGTGACGGCGCAAAAATTCTTTGGTGAAGGCTTTGGATCCTTCGAGCTGGGAGGGCGCCTTGCGCGGACCGAAACAGCGCAGGCCCGCCGCCTCGAACGCATCGACGACGCCGAGCACGAGCGGTGCTTCGGGTCCGATGATGGTGAGATCGATTTTTTCTCTCTGGGCGAGGGCGACGAGTCCGGCGATATCTTCGGCGCTGACTGCCGCATTACGGACCTTGGGCTCGGTGGCCGTGCCGGCGTTGCCTGGCGCGACGATCACCTCGGCGACCCGGCTCGACTGCGCGCATTTCCAGGCGAGCGCGTGTTCGCGTCCGCCGCTGCCTACGATGAGAACTTTGATCATGGGTGTTCTTGATCAGTGTCGGAAATGGCGCATGCCCGTGAAGACCATCGCCATGCCGTGTTCGTCCGCGGCAGCGATGACTTCGGCATCACGCATGCTGCCACCCGGTTGGATCACGGCGGCGATTCCGTAGGCGGCTGCCACGTCGAGCCCGTCGCGGAAGGGGAAGAAGGCGTCGGAAGCCATGACGGATCCACGTACTTCGAGTTTCTCGTCGGCCGCTTTCATCGCGGCGACGCGACTCGAATACACGCGACTCATTTGTCCGGCACCGATACCGACCGTCGAGCGATCGCGCGCGTAGACGATGGCGTTCGATTTCACGAACTTGCAGACCTGCCACGCAAAGAGCAGATCGTCGAGTTCGGAATCGCTCGGCACGCGCTTGCTGACGACGCGCAGCTGATCGCGCGTCACCATGCCGAGGTCGCGGGTCTGCACGAGCAAGCCGCCGGAGACGCTGCGATAGTCGAGTTCGGCGCCGTGATCGGAAGGCAAGTCACCGAGTTCGAGTACGCGAACGTTCGGTTTCGTGGCGAGCACCGTCTGCGCCTCGGGTAGGACGCGCGGTGCCGCGAGCACCTCGACAAATTGTCGATCGAGGATGGCTTTGGCGGTCTTCGCGTCAACGGGGCGGTTGAAGGCGATGATGCCGCCGAAGGCCGAGGTCGGATCGGTGCGATAGGCGAGTTCGTACGAGGCGAGTGCATCGGCGGCGGTCGCGACACCGCATGGGTTCGCGTGCTTGACGATGACGCAAGCTGGCGTCGCGAATTGACGGACGCATTCGATGGCCGTGTCGGCGTCGGCGATGTTGTTGAACGAGAGTTCCTTGCCCTGCAGCATGCGAGCGCTCGAAACGGATGAGCCCCGCGGCGTGACGTCGCGATAAAACGCCGCCTGTTGATGCGGGTTTTCGCCGTAACGCAGATCCTGGACTTTTTCGTAGACGAGCGGCAGCGATTGCGGAAACTCCGCGCCCGGCGCGGGATTTCTCGTCTGCAGGTAATTGGCGACCATGGTGTCGTAGCGGGCTGTGTGCGCAAAAGCCTTGGCGGCGAGCCAAGCGCGCAAGGCCGGCGACGTCGCGCCCTCGTGCGTGTCGAGTTCGGTGAGCACGGTGGCGTAGTCCGCCGGATCGACGAGCACCGTGACGGCATCGTGATTCTTGGAGGCTGCTCGCACCATCGCCGGTCCGCCGATGTCGATGTTTTCGATGGCCTCTGAATAGGTGCAGGCCGGTCGCGCGACGGTTTCGGCAAAAGGATAAAGATTGACCACGAGCAGATCGATGCGCTCGATGTTGTGAAGCGACATCACGCTTTCGTCGACGCCTCGTCGGCCGAGCAGGCCGCCGTGAATGCGCGGATGCAGCGTCTTGACGCGGCCATCCATGATTTCCGGAAAGCCTGTGTGCTGCGAGACTTCTTTGACGGTAATACCTTGCTCGGCGAGCAGGCGTGCCGTGCCGCCCGTCGAGAGAATCTCGATATCGCGTGCGGCGAGTGCCTTGGCAAGTTCGATGACGCCGGTTTTATCGGAAACCGAGATCAGGGCGCGGCGCAGGACGACGGGCATGGGTTCACTCCGGGTTGATGCCGAGCTCGCGCAGTTTGCGGCGCAAGGTGGCGCGATTGATGCCGAGGATTTCGGCGGCACGAGATTGATTGCCGTCGGCGTGTTTCAGCACGACGCGAAGCAGGGGTTCTTCGACTTCGCGGATGACGAAGTTGTAGAGGTCGGCGGGTGCGTGACCGTTCAGGTGACGGAGGTAGTCCTCGAGCGCGCGCTCGGCGTGGCCGCGCAGCGGCAGCTCACGCTTGGTTCCGTCATTGCCATCACCCGACATCGCACGCCCCTCACCGTCAATGTTCTTGCGCCCAAGCGCCGAACAACTCGTTCGCACACGCGAACTGCGACGACGTGGACGCCTCTGCCATGAGACGGGCCCGTGCATCGGGCGCCGACTCGAGCAGTCTTGCGTACCAGCCGAGATGTTTGCGTGCGATTCGCAGGCCGGACTCTTCGCCGTGGAAGGCGTAGATGGCCTGTAAATGCGCTAAAACTATATCACGCCGCTCCGCTCGGGAGAGCGGCGTGGGCAAGGCGCCTTGCGTCAACAAGCCGTTGATATCGCGGAAGATCCAGGGCGTTCCGTGGGAGGCGCGACCTACCATCACGCCTGCGGTTCCGGTGTAGTGCAGCACCTCGCGCGCCTTGTCGGGGCTCGTGATGTCGCCATTGGCCAACACCGGGATGCGAACCGTGGCTCGAATCGCACGGATGGTGTCGTACTCGGCGTCGCCCTCATAAAAATCGGCGCGTGTTCGACCGTGAATCGCGAGCGCAGCGATTCCGCTCGCCTCGGCGATTTGCGCCACTCGCACGCCGTTGCGATGTTCTCGATCCCAGCCTGTGCGGGTCTTGAGGGTCACCGGTACGCCGCGGCCGGTGGCGTGCACCGCCGACACCACGGATTCGAGGATTCGACCGACGAGCGACTCGTCCTGAAGTAGCGCCGAACCACAGAGACGATTGCAGACTTTCTTTGCTGGGCAGCCCATGTTGATGTCGATGATCTGCGCACCGAGGTCGACGTTTCGGCGCGCCGCTTCGGCGAGCGCCTCGGGATCGGCACCGGCGAGCTGCACCACGCGAGGTTCAGGTTCGCCCTCGTGATTCATGCGCTGTCGCGACTTGCGCGAATTCCAGAGACGAGTATCGGAGGTGATCATCTCCGAGGCGGCGAGCCCCGCGCCGAGTTGCCTCGCGAGGATACGGAACGGCCGATCGGTCACGCCCGCCATGGGCGCAAGCACGGCGGGTGCCGGGATGCGCCAAGGTCCGATGCGAAATGCTTCGTTCATGCCAAACGCCCTGAGAGACAGGTCCAGCCATCGAGCGTGCGCCAACGCGTCAATGAAATCGCGGGGGCGTACGCGGCGATGACGTCGTCGGCCTGCTCATCGAGCAAGCCTGCCAAAACGATTTCGCCGCCCGGTGCGAGCAATGCGGTCAGTTGCGGTGCGAGCTCGCAGAGCGGCCCCGAGAGAATGTTGGCGAGCACGAGCTCAGCCCCGCCGGGCTGCGCCATTGTTTCGGTCGCCGTGAGGCGTTCGCGTTGTACAAGGCGTTTCGTCAGTTCGGCCGCTTCGACGAATGACTCGACGCGCAGGTCGACGTCGTTCGCTCGCGCATTGTCGGCGGTCGCGATGAGCGCCTGAGGATCGATGTCATGCACGAACGCGCGGGCCGTCGGCTGCAGTCGAAGGGCGGCGATGGCGAGCACGCCCGAGCCACAACCGAAATCGACAATACGATCGGGCTCGTGACTCCCACTCGCCGCTCGCGCATCGAGATATTCGAGGCAGAGACGCGTGGTCGGATGAGTTCCCGTGCCGAATGCGAGGCCAGGGTCGAGTCGAACCACCGTCGCATCGGGGTCGTCCACTTCGGCATGCGAGGGGCAGATCCAAAGCCGGTTACCGAAGCGCATGGGCTTGAAATCTTTGAGCCATTCGCGCTCCCAGACGCGCTCTTCGACGTCCTCAACGGAGAGACGAGAACGCTCGCAACCAAGAAGTTCGGCGAGCATGTCGATTTTTTCGATGCTGGCGGATTCGTCGGGGAAGATCGCTTGCAGACGAGTAGCCGGCCAGAGTCGGATCTCACCGGGCTTCGGCTCGAGGATGGCGTCATCGCGTTGATCGGTGAGCACGACGGAGTAGGCGCCCGCTTCGAAGCACGCAGCTTCGACCGCCTCGGCGTCGAGTCCGTCCAGATCGAGGGTTACCGCGCGCATACCGGCGCGGGTCACTTGAGGCCGAGCCGACGCTCGAGATAGTGGATGTCGAGACCGCCTTGATGGAACGCGGCGTGCGCCAAAATCTCTTGGTGCAAGGCCGCATTGGTCTTGATGCCCTCGACCACCATCTCGGCGAGTGCATTTCGCATGCGTACGATGGCGGTGTCACGATCTTCGCCGTACGAGATCAGTTTGGCGATGAGCGAGTCGTAGTGGGGCGGCACGGCATAACCCGAGTACATGTGACTGTCGACGCGTACGCCCGGGCCGCCGGGTGCGTGCCACAACCGAACCGGCCCTGGTGAAGGCATGAAGGTCTTCGCATCCTCGGCGTTGATGCGGCATTCGAGCGCGTGGCCGCGCAGCACGATGTCCGATTGTGTCCAAGGCAGTGTTTCGCCCGACGCAATGCGTAGCTGGGCTTTCACGAGATCGATGCCGGTGATGAGCTCGGTGACGGGATGCTCGACCTGAATGCGAGTGTTCATCTCGATGAAATAGAACTCGCCATCCTGATAGAGGAACTCGAGAGTGCCCGCACTTCGATAACCGACCGCCCTGCAGGCCTCGACCACACGCTCGCCCATTTTGTGACGTTGGGCGTTGGTGATGCCGGGCGCAGGCGCTTCTTCGATGACTTTTTGATGACGACGCTGCATCGAGCAGTCGCGCTCACCGAGGTGGATCACGTTTCCGTGATGGTCGGCCAGAATCTGAAACTCGATATGCCGTGGCTTCTCGAGGAACTTCTCCATGTAGACCTGATCGTTGCCGAATGCGGCGAGCGCCTCGGACCGCGTCACGTTGATGGAGTGGATGAGCGCCGCAGGGTTGTGCACGACTCGCATGCCGCGTCCGCCACCGCCACCCGAGGCTTTGATGATCACGGGATAGCCGATATCTTTGGCGATCCTGAGGTTCTCGTCGTTATCGAGCCCCAGTGGCTCGCCTGAGCCTGGCACGCAAGGCACGCCGTGTTCTTTCATGACTTTGATGGCCGAGACTTTGTCGCCCATCATGCGAATCGTTTCGGCTTTGGGGCCGATGAAGGTGAATCCGCTTTGCTCCACGCGCTCCGCAAAGTCGGCGTTCTCCGAGAGGAATCCGTAGCCCGGATGAATCGCTGCGGCATCCGTGAGTTCAGCCGCGGCGATGATCGAGGGCATGTTGAGATAGCTTTTGGCCGACGCCGGCGGACCGATACAGACCGATTCATCGGCGAGCAGCACGTGCTTCAGGTTGGCATCGGCGGTGGAGTGCACCGCGACCGTCTTGATGCCGAGTTCGCGACAGGCGCGCAGCACGCGCAGCGCGATTTCACCTCGGTTTGCGATGACGATCTTGTCGATCACGGGAGGTGGACGATTTATTGGATCGAGAACAGCGCCTGGCCGAACTCGACCGGATCGCCGTTCTGGACGAGTACGGAAGTGATCTTGCCGGCACGATCGGATTCGATCTGATTCATCATCTTCATGGCCTCGATGATGCAGAGCACCTGACCGACTTTGACTTCATCCCCGATTTGCACGAACGGCTTAGCGCCGGGAGCCGGCGCCGAATAGTAGGTGCCGACCATGGGCGCTTGCACGACATGGTCCGCCGACGCCGCTGCAGGCGCCGAGGACGCGACAGGCGCTGCGGCCACCGCTGCCGCGACGGGCGCAGGCATCGCGGGCGGGGCGAACATCGCTGGCTGCGCGACGACCGCGCCAGTCGGCATGCGACTGATGCGAACCGACTCTTCGCCTTCCTTGATTTCGATTTCGGCGATACCCGATTCTTCGAGCAGCTCGATGAGTTTTTTGACCTTGCGAATGTCCATGGGACCTCCGTGGGGGCGGAAAATGTACCCTATTTGCCGTCAGCTTGGAGATTTCTCCGTCCGCAGGGCATCGAGTCGTTTGATTTCGTCTCGGATCATGACACGGGCTTGCTCGACCGGAAGCTTGCCCGCATTGACGAGTTCAACCTGGTCGAGGATGAAGTTCGCTTCGTCGCCATGCAGTTCTCCGATCTTCACGGCCACGATGCGACGCTGGCCATCTGCGAAAATCGTGAAGGGAAAGGCGGTGCTGACTCCGAAGAGATCTGCCGCAGCGACTCCGTCTTCTTCGCCGATCAGCAGCGGATAATCGAGGCCGATATCTTTGGCGTACTTGATGACGTCCTCGCGAAAATCGACGGCGACGCCGACGACTTCGACGCCGCGATCCGCGCGCTCGGTACGCAGCTGCCGCAGCAAAGGAATTTCGCGACGACACGGCGCGCACCAGGTCGCCCAAAAATTAACGATAAGCGACGGTTGCTGGAAGCTCGACAGCGCACGAGGGGGTCCTTCGAGAGTCGCGAGCGAAAAGTCGGGAAGCACTTCGGGGATCGTGCGGGCCACCGAAGCCGGTGCATTTTCGGCGGTCGACGCCGCGCCCGGCATGGGAGCGATTTCCGTTGCGTCCGC
>JBIJCL010000238.1:0-3645 GCA_044344725.1 Steroidobacteraceae bacterium
ACGCTCGAAGAGGTTGCAGGCGCCGCCCGTGAGGCCTCAGCCACCCGAGTCGCCGCACTTGGCGTGGCCGAAGCCACGACGATCGTGCGGTCTTCCGGTGCTGCCGGAATCACGACTTCTTTAACCGTATTTGTCGCGGCAGCCACCGGCGTACGCGCAACGGGGTCGCTCGACCCTGCGCCCAACCAGAACATGCCGAGCACGCCGATCACGGCGATCGAGGCCGCAAGGCCCGCGCTGCCGAGCGGCACGGCCCACCGCGACCAGGCACTCGAGGTCCGGCCGGACGAACCCGCGGACTGCTGGCCCGATGACTCGCCTCGCGAGATTGCCGCCGCCACTTTCGGTGCGAGCCGGCGTCCAGCCATTTGCTCGCTGCGCATCGCCGCACCGATCAACCCGTAATTCTCCCAGCTTCGACGCAGGTTCTCGTCGCGAGACAACCGTCGCGCGACGAGTTCGCACTCCGCAGGCGGCAGCTCGCCGTCGTACATGGCCGACAGCTGGCTTTCACGTTCGTCGATTTCCTTGATACTCATCCGATCACCTCTCCCCGCCCAAGCCCACCATCGAATACTTCGCGCAAACGGGCGTCGATCGCCTCGCGAGCGCGGAAGATCCGGGAGCGTACGGTCCCCACCGGACACTCCATGGCAGCCGCAATTTCTTCGTAAGACAGTCCTTCGAGTTCGCGCAGCTGGATCGCCGTACGCAAGTCCTCGGGAAGCGCATCGATCGCGGACGTCACGATGGAGCGGATCTCCTCGGTGAGCGCAAGCGCTTCGGGTGTCGCCGTGTCTTTCATGTTGGCCACGACGTCGTAACCGTCGTCCTCATCCGATCGATCGACATCGTATTGAACGGGGCTTCGACCGCGCGCGGCGAGAACGTTCTTCGCCGTGTTGATGGCGATGCGGTAGAGCCAAGTGTAGAAGGCGCTGTCACCGCGAAAGCGCGGTAACGCTCGATACGCCTTGATGAATGCTTCCTGGGCAATGTCCTCTGCCTCGGCAGGGTCTCGCACGTAACGCAACACCAGTTTCACGACCTTGTGCTGGTAGCGACGGACCAGGGCATCGAAGGCCCCGGCGTCCCCGCGTTGAGCGAGTTGCACCAAACTGAGATCGCTTTGCTCGGTACTCATGACCGATGCGTCACAGACTGTTGCAGGGGCCATGAGCATTGCGTCCGATCAGACCGGAGCAATGTGCAAAAGTTCGCAAGGGACCCATGCGCGACAGTGTAACCGCTTGGCGGTTAGCCCGGTCACCCCTCTCGGATGCGCTCGAGCACGCTCTGAACGGAGGGTTCGTGGTGGGCCTCACCGGCCAGGAGATGACGGGCGAGCTCGGGGTCTTGCAGGTCGAGCAGCGCCTCGAAAGCGCCTATTTCGGCTGAGTTTGCGGCCGACCCGTGACGAGCCAGCCAGCGCTCGAGCAGCACGTCGAGCTCCTTCATGCCGCGCCGACAACGCCAGCGCAGCCGACCGATCTCGCTCAAGCGTGCTCGCGCTCGGCCATCATGAGTTTGATCTCGGCGATGGCCTTGGCCGGGTTGAGGTCTTTGGGACAGGCCTCGGTGCAATTCATGATGGTGTGGCAGCGATAGAGCCGGAATGGATCTTCCAGCGCATCGAGCCGCTCGCCCGTCGCATCGTCGCGACTGTCGATGATCCAGCGATAGGCCGCCAGCAGCGCCGCCGGACCCAGATAACGATCGCCGTTCCACCAGTAGCTCGGGCACGAGGTCGAGCAGCAGGCACAAAGAATACAAGCCGACGGCCGGTCGATCTTCTCCTGCTCCTCGGGCGCCTGCAGTCGCTCGCGATCGGGCGGCGCCGGAGTGCGCGACTGCAGCCAGGGCTTCACGGAAGCGTACTGGGCATAGAACTGCGTGAGGTCGGGCACGAGATCTTTGACTACCGGCATGTGCGGCAGCGGATAGATCTTCACCTCACCCTTCACATCGTCACAGCTCTTCGTGCAGGCGAGCGTGTTCGTGCCGTCGATGTTCATCGCACAGCTGCCACAGATGCCTTCACGGCAGGAACGACGGAAGGTCAGCGACGGGTCGATCTCGTTTTTGATCTTGATGAGCGCATCGAGAACCATCGGACCGCAGCTGTCCATGTCGATCTCGAAGGTATCGACACGCGGGTTTTCCCCCGCGTTCGGATCGTAGCGATAGACCTTGAACGTGCGGACGCGGGTCGCCCCGGTGGGCGCCTTGTGCACCTTGCCGTTGCGGTTGATACGCGAGTTCTCGGGCAGTCGAAGCTGGGCCATGGTCGTGGGATCCTGAGGTGATCAGTAGGTGCGAGCCTTGGGCGGGATCGGCTCGACGTCAGTGGTCAAAGTATTGAGATGTACCGCGCGGTAGTCGATCTGGGTGCGTCCCTTGTCATCGACCCAGCACAGCGTGTGCTTCATCCAGTTGGCGTCATCGCGCTCCTTGAAGTCCTCGCGAGCGTGGGCGCCACGGCTTTCCTTGCGGTTTTCGGCCGAGCGGATCGTCGCCATCGCCTGACCGAGCAAGTTGTCGAGCTCGAGCGTCTCGATGAGGTCGGTATTCCAGATGAGACCCCGATCGCTCGTGCGCACGTCGGCGAACGAGTCGTAAGTCTGCTGCAACTTCTCGCAGCCCTCCTGCAGCGAACTGCCCGTGCGGAACACCGCGGCATCGGACTGCATGATCTTCTGCATCTCGAGGCGTACTTGCGCGGTCGGACGACTGCCGTTCGCATTCAGGAAACGATCGAGGCGCGACAGCGCAAGATCGCCCGAATCTTTGGGCAACGGCTTGTGCGACTGGCCCGGCTTCACGATCGAGGCGGCATGACGCCCCGCTTCGCGGCCGAACACGACGAGATCGAGGAGCGAGTTCGAACCGAGACGATTGGCGCCGTGTACCGACACGCAGGCGGCCTCACCCACGGCCATGAGACCCGGCACCACCGTGTCGGCATTACCGTTTTTCAGGGTGACGACTTCGCCATGGTAATTGCAGGGAATTCCGCCCATGTTGTAGTGCACGGTCGGCAATACGGGGATCGGCTCTTTGTTGACGTCGACACCCGCGAAGATGCGTGCCGTCTCGGCGATGCCCGGCAGACGCTGCTTGATGACGTCCGGCCCGAGGTGCTCGAGGTGCAGATGGATGTGATCGGCATCCTTGCCGACGCCGCGACCTTCGCGGATCTCGATCGTCATCGAGCGCGACACGACGTCACGCGAGGCGAGATCTTTGGCGTTCGGCGCATAGCGCTCCATGAAACGCTCGCCGCGCGAGTTGGTGAGATAACCGCCCTCGCCGCGCGAACCCTCGGTGATGAGGCAGCCCGCGCCGTAAATGCCGGTCGGATGGAACTGCACGAACTCCATGTCTTGCAGCGGCAGACCGGCGCGCAGCGCCATGCCGCCACCATCGCCGGTGCAGGTGTGCGCCGACGTGCAGGAGAAGTACGCACGGCCATAGCCACCCGTCGCCAGAATGACGAGGTGGGCGCGGAAGCGATGCAGCGTGCCCTCGGCGAGATTGAGCGCGATCACCCCGCGGCACTCGCCGTTTTCCATGATGAGGTCGATCGCAAAATATTCGATGAAGAACTCGGCTTCGTTCTTGATCGACTGCTGATAGAGCGTGTGC
>JBIJCL010000239.1:0-3631 GCA_044344725.1 Steroidobacteraceae bacterium
CTGTCCCGCAGCCGGTCGACGCGATTCCGATTTTCCGAAGGGCCAGCGGATCACGGTGCGACCACCTCGATCTGCTTCGGTGGCGGCGTACGCATGCCGAGATTGGCGGCGGCGACGTTTTCGACGAAGGCGTGAGTGGACCAGGCACTCTGCTCGAGCTGCAGCTGACCCCATTCGATCTCGAGGTGATCACGCTCGCGATTGACCTTCTCGAGCTCGACGAAGAGTTCGCGTGCGCGGTGCTTGACGAAGATCGCGCCGGCCGCCGAAGCGAGGACGATCAGCCACAAGAGCGGAATCAGCATGGCGATCGCGCGGCGACTCGACAAGTTCATGCGACACCTCCGGCCAACGGATCGAGTTTCTCCGCCACGCGCAGCACCGCACTGCGCGAGCGCGGATTGCGCGCGATCTCCGACTCAGTGGCTCGACGCTTGCGGCCGATCTCGCGCATGACGGGGCGAGCGGCAGGCGGAATCACCGGAAATCCTGCGAAAATCGGGTCGACCGTGCTCTTCCCGCGGATGAATTGTTTGACCATCCGATCCTCGAGCGAGTGGAAACTGATCACGGCCATTCGCCCGCCCGGCGCAAGCACGGTGAGCGCCGCTTCGAGCGCGGTCCGAAGTTGTCCGAGCTCGTCGTTGATGAACATGCGGATCGCCTGAAAAGTGCGCGTCGCCGGATGCTTGCCGTCGCGTGTGCGCACCGCGCGCTGCACGATGGCGGCGAGCTGTGCGGTGCGCTCGATCGGCGCCTCCGCGCGCGCGGCGACGATCGTCGCTGCAATGCGGCGCGAAAAGCGTTCTTCGCCGAGCTCGTAAATCACCCTCGCCAACTCCCTTTCGTCGACGTGGGCCAGCCACGCGGCCGCCGACTCTCCATGGCGCGGATCCATGCGCATGTCGAGCGGTCCGTCCTTCGCGAAACTGAAACCCCGTTCCGGCTGATCGAGCTGCGGCGACGAAACGCCGAGATCGAGCAGCACACCAAAAACCGGCCGCCCTCTCGCGTGTTCATCGACGACGCGCGCGAGCTCGGCAAATTCCGCCTGGATGAGCGTGAGTCGCGGCTCGTCGGCGAAACGTCGTTTGCCCGCTTCGATCGCTGCAGGATCGCGATCGAGTGCGAGCACGGCGCCTTCCGGACCGATGACCTCGAGAAGTCGTGCCGTGTGACCGCCTCGCCCGAACGTGCCGTCGACGTAGAGTCCGCCAGCACGAGGGGCCAGCCCCTCCAGCACCTCTTCGACAAGGACCGGGACGTGCTCATCCACCTGTCCATCCGCCTCAAAGTGACAGCGAATCGAGTTCTGTCGACAGATCGGTCGCGGTTTCCTCGCTCTTCACCCAGTAGTCACGACGCTCGTTCCAGCGCGTTTCGTCCCAGAGCTCGAGTCGGTTCCCCTGACCGATCAACATGGCGTGCCGAGTGAGCCCCGCGTACTCGCGCAGCTCTGGCGGCAGCAGCAAACGCCCTTGGGCATCGAGGTCGATTTCCGTCGCGTGACCCACCATCAGTCGCTGCAAGCGGCGCGAACGCTCTTGCAGCGTGGGCAGGCCCATCAACTTACGTTCGATCTGTTCCCAATCGGGCAGCGGATAAATGAGCAGGCATGGGTCGCGATCGATCGTGACGACGAGTTGCCCCTCGCTGCGCTCGAGCGCACGTTGCCGCTGCCGGGTGGGTAGAACCATCCGACCTTTGTCGTCCAACGTGACTTTGCTTGCGCCGCGAAACATGACCCGTCAGGCGTAAAACGCCCACTTCGCCCCACTTTTCTCCACTTGTCGCCACTATAGAAATCGGCGATCGGGGGTGTCAACGGTTTAGCGCGAAATTTTTTCCGATATGCCAATAACTTACAGTCGGCTGAGCGATTGCGCAACAGCCGATTTCAGACAAAGTTTTAGGGGTTTCAGAGAGTTGCCCGCGAATGCTTACGCGGGCGCTCAAGAGAGGGGGAGTCGGCCGATAAGCCGGGTTCTGTCGTGGACGATCATTCCTCTGGGACATTCGTCACCGAATGCCTCAAGCAGCCTACCCGGAAGTCACGCTCGGACACCGCGCTGCAGGTTTCCCTGCGACTTCCCTATTTGGCCTTGCTCCCGGCGGGGTTTGCCGTGCCACAGGTGTTACCACCTGCGCGGTGCGCTCTTACCGCACCATTTCACCCTTACCTGCGTGTCGCTCCCACAAGGGGAGATAACGCATCGGCGGTATCTTTCTGTTGCACTTTCCGTGGGCTCGCGCCCCCCAGGCGTTACCTGGCACCGTGTCCGAAGGAGCCCGGACTTTCCTCCGCATTTCGTGAGAAATACAGCGATCGTCTGGCCGACTCCGGGGGCCACGATACCCCCCGATGATCCCAACCACAAACGTGATGTCGCACGATTCCCGCAAAAGGCGATCGCGAGGAGGCCCGTCAGCGACGCTCGGCCGCGAGTTCGATCGCGCGGGCATAGGCCTCGTCGCGACTCACGCCACTCACCGCGGCGGCGATGGAAGCCGCTTTCGAGGCCTGAAGATGCGGCAAGGCCGCGCGCAACGTGCGCTCCATCAACGTTCGCCGCTCGAGCGCGGCAGTCGGGTCCGCCTCGTCACCACTTTTCGCCACGGTGGCGCCGGCGACCACGAGCGTGATCTCGCCGAGCTTGAACTCCGCTTCATCGGCGGCTCGGCGAGCGAGTTCGGCGAGCGTGCCTCGGTAGACGCTCTCATGGAGCTTGGTGAGTTCGCGAGCGACCGCCGCCTCGCGTTCGCTACCGAAAGCCGCAGCACAATCACTCAGAACTTCCTCGATGCGATGTGGCGCCTCGAAAAACACCAGGGTGCGCGGCTCGAGGGCAAGCGCCTGCAAACGCGTTCGTCGCTCCCCCGCCTTGGCAGGCAGAAAACCCTCGAAGCAAAAACGATCCGTCGCGATGCCGGCCACGGAGAGCGCCGCCGCGATGGCAGTAGGCCCTGGGATCGCCCGAACTTCGATGCCCGCCGCCGCCGCGCGCCGTACGAGATCGAACCCCGGATCGGACAGCAGCGGCGTGCCGGCATCACTCACGAGCGCGATCACCTCACCGGCGATCAGACGGGCGAGCAGGGCCTCTCCACGTTCGCGTTCGTTATGGGTGTGCAACGAAACAAGGGGTTTTTGCAGGCCGAGTGCCGAGAGCAGTTGGCCGCTTCGCCGGGTGTCCTCGGCCGCCACGACATCGGCGGCGGCCAGCGCATCACGCGCCCTCGGCGAGACGTCGGCCAAATTGCCGATGGGCGTTGCCACCACATCGAGACGCCCGCTCGCCGATCCTTTGCCAGCCACTATAATCTCGCTCCGTGCCGCACTGCGCGCGGGCATCGTGCCCGGCCGCGCTCCGGTATTCAATCGGCGCCGGCCGAACCGCGCACCGACCCACCGCCGAGGTGGCACCGGCTGGAGCACTCCGAATGATGGCCACTCGATTCCTACCCACCCTCGCGCTGATCGTGCTCGCTCTGGCCATTGCCAGTTGCAGCACGAACACCCGAACGCCCGCGAGCCTCGAGCGTGCGGTCGCCCTGTCGGCGCGAGGCGATCACGCCGCCGCCGCGCGCGAGTACGAAGCGCTGACGATCTCGGGGCGCGGTAATGCGGTCA
>JBIJCL010000092.1:0-7222 GCA_044344725.1 Steroidobacteraceae bacterium
TGTTCTTTGGCATGGCTTACGGCAAGGACGGCCTCGTCTATGCCTTGCGAGGCGGATCCATCCATCTCGTCGATGCGGCTGGTGTGACGACGAGGCAAATCCCGCTCGAAGGTTTCGGGTGGGCGCTGATCGAACTTGCGGCCGACGGTAGGCACGCCTTCGTCAGCAACTTCTTCACCGGAGAGGTGGCGAAGATCGATCTTCAATCGGGGGCCAAGGTCGGCAGCATCGCCACCCAGGCTCCGAGGGCCGTTGCCGGGATCGCCGAGTACGCCGGCTAGGGCAGGTCGGAGTTGCGGCGCCCGAAACTCGGGCGCCGCACAACCTTACTCGTAACGCAGGGCTTCGATCGGATCGAGTTTCGCCGCTTTCGAAGCCGGCGCGATACCGAACACGACGCCGACGAGCGCGGAGAAGCCTGCCGCCGCGATCATCACCCAGATCGGGACGTGCGCCGGCGGGAAGTTCGGAATCAATGCCGCGATCCCCATGCCCGCGAGCAGCCCGAGCACGATGCCGATCAGTCCGCCGAGCAGCGACAGCAATGCCGCTTCGAGCAGGAATTGCACGAGGATGTCACGACGGGTCGCGCCCAGCGCTTTCAAGATACCGATCTCGCGTGTTCGCTCGGTCACCGACACGAGCATGATGTTCATGATGCCAATGCCGCCGACGAGCAACGAGATGCCGACGATGCCTGCGAGTACGGCGGTCGCCGTCGCCGTGATGCGGTTGAATTGCTTGACGAAGGAATCGGCTGCCTTGATTTCGAAGTCGTCCGGTTTGCCCGGCTTGATTCCCCGCGAGGCACGGACCGTACGCATGGCGCGCTCTCTCACCTGGTTGACTTCGGCGAGATTCGTGACCGTGAACGACACTTCCATGAACGTGCGTTCGAACGTGCCCGTC
The DNA here is from genome assembly GCA_044344725.1 of Steroidobacteraceae bacterium. GTDB lineage: Bacteria > Pseudomonadota > Gammaproteobacteria > Steroidobacterales > Steroidobacteraceae > UBA964. Next base: position 910 of record JBIJCL010000092.1, read on the forward strand.
AGCGAGCGGGCCACGCTGAAGGGGATCAAGACGCGATTGTCTTGGCTGAAGCCGAAGATTTCACCGCGCTTCTCGAGCAGTCCAACGACTCGGAACCACTCACGACCGATGAGGATGAACTCGCCGATGGGGTTCTGCGGCATGCGCAACTCGTCACGCACGTCGGTGCCGATCACGACGACGCGTCGGCTGTTGCGCTCGTCACTCGCCGTGATGAATCGACCGACCGAGGTGTCGACGCCGAGCACGTCTTGCGCTTCTTCGGTCGCGCCGAGCACCTGCGGGGTGACGCTGCGACCGCGATAGAGGGTGGCCCCGAGCGGCGCGCTAATGATGGGCGCGACGCGATCGATACCCGAGACCTTGAAACGCAGGGCATCGACATCTTCGAACGATAGACGGTTGATCTGCCCGCTTCGGAAATTCTCCTGCTCGTTCTTGGCTTCGAGCGTGAGCGTGTTGCTGCCAAGGTCCGAAAACTGGCTGCTGATCGAGTCCGAGAAGCCTTGCAGCACGGAGACCACGGCGATGACGGCCATGGTGCCGATGAGGATGCCGAGCGTCGTCAGGAAGCTGCGCAGACGATGCGCGTTGAGGCTGGCGAGGGCGGCTTGGAAGGCTTCTGCGAGATGGTTCATCGGTAGATCGACCTAAGCGGCTCGAGCCGGATTTTGGTAATCCTCGACCACGCGACCGTCGAAGACCCGAATGGTGCGCCGGCAATGTGCGGCGATATCCGGTTCATGGGTGACGACGACGACGGTTTGTCCTTGTGCATGCAGGGCATCGAACAGAGACATGATTTCCGCCGAGGTGCGCGAGTCGAGGTTGCCGGTCGGCTCGTCCGCCAACAAAATCGAGGGCTCGCCGACGAGTGCACGGGCGACGGCCACGCGCTGCCGTTGACCACCCGACAACTGATTTGGTCGATGATCGAGACGATCGCCGAGTCCCACCTTGCGCAGCGCCTCGACGGCCCGCTCGCGACGTTCGGCAGGCGGCATGCGTCGATAGACGAGGGGTTGCATCACGTTCTGCAGCGCGGTCTGACGCGGCAGCAGATGAAAACTTTGAAATACGAACCCGATCTCGCGGTTACGCACCGACGCGAGCTCTTCTTCGCTCAACGACGAGGTGTCACGACCGTTCAGGATGTATCGACCTTCGCTCGGCGTGTCGAGACAGCCGATGATGTTCATCAGCGTCGACTTGCCCGATCCCGAGGGGCCGATCAGCGCGACGTATTCGTTACGCCCGACGTGAAGATCGACGCCCGCCAGCGCGAGCACTTCTTCGTCGCCGAGGACGTAACGTTTGACGATGCCTTGCAGCTCGATCATTCCGCCTCGCCCTCGGTACCGGCGCCATTTCGTCCGCTCGCATCGGCGGGGCGTTGAGCGACTCGCTCTCCGTCTTTGAGACGTCGCAGGGTTTTGCTCGGGCCGATGATGATTTCGGCTCCCTCACTGATCCCGGACTCGACGACTTCCCAGCGATCATCGGAGAGGCCGGTGACGATGGCGGTTTTGCGTGCGACGCCTCTGTCGCTGCGCCACACATAGCGTTTGATGACGTTTTTCTCGGGTGTTTCCGTCACGATCGCTTCGACGGGCACCGCGAGTCGGCGAGCGCCATCGCCGAGGTAGACGAGCGCTCGCGCGCTCATGCCCGATCGCAACAGCAGGTCTTGCGGTGCGTCGATTGCGAGGGTGACTTTGTACGAGCGGCCCTGCCCATCCACGGTCGGGGTCAGCGCGATTTTTTCGACCTTGCTCGGCAGTGCCGTGTCGGGATAGGCCGCTGAGAAGACATCGGCTCGTTGACCGAGCGTGATCTTTGCGACATCGGCCTCGTCGACTTTGACCTCGGCCGTGATCGCCGACACATCGGCGATTTTCATGAGCTGTGCACCCGCGAGCGAGGCAGTCGAGGGAATGGCGACTTCGCCCACCTTGATGGGCAGCGAGACGATGCGACCGGGGATCGGCGCACGGATTTCGGTTTTGGCTCGCTGCTCTTTGGCGTCACCGAGTACGGCGGTGGCACGTTGCAAGGCTTCTTCCGAGCTGCGCAGATCCGCTTCGGCGACGATGAATTGATTGCGGTCTTCGTCGAGGCGGTTCTTGTCGATGAGATTCGAGGCGGCAAGCTTCTGACTGCGCTCGTATTGCTGCTTGCGCAAGGCGACTACGGCGCGCTGACGATCGATGCTGATGCGGTTCTGGCGCACGCTCGCTTCTTCGCGCGCGATGACGTTGTTATAAGTTTCGGGATCGAGGCGCAGCAGAAGTTGCCCTTGCGTCACGTTGTCACCCTCTTGCACGAGGATGTTCGCGACCCGCGCCGTCACCTCGGCCGTGAGATTGACCTCCGTGCGGTAGGCGAGAGTACCCGAGGCCAAGATGCTCGGCCGTACGTCCTGTGGAGCAGCCGTACTCAAATCGACGGGCGTGGCGCCGGAGCCGGAGAATTGACGATAGATCTGCCACGCGGCAATCACGAGGACGAGGACACCGCCCACGATCCAGCGCTTGTCGATTTTGAGGTTTTTGAAGACGTTCATGATTGTGTTGGGCTCAGGATGTAGGTGTTATATTTAAATACAACAGTATAACAGCGTCAAGGTGGGGAGGCGCATTGTGCCTGAAGGAGGGGCCGTTACACTGAGGTCGTGTTTTTTGAGGGCAAAGTCATGAAAAGGTTCGTTTTTACTGTGATCGGGGTCGCGCTGCTGTCCGCCTGTGCATCGGGCCTCGCCAGACGCGAGACTTTGGATGTCCGATACCTCGACTACGCGGGTGAACCCGTCGAGCAGATTCGGTCCATGCGAGGGGTCGACGGCTGGACGCCGGTTTCGCGCAACCAACTCGTCATCTGGACGGGCTTCAACGAGGCCTGGCTGATCAAAGTCTGGGACGGTTGCATCAACCTCAGCTTCGCCAACGCCATCCAAGTGACGCAAACGGGACGCACGATCACCCGTTTCGACAAGGTGCTGGTCGAAAACGAGTCCTGCCCGATCATCGAGATGCGTCCCGTCGACGTGGCGCGAATGAAAGCGGATCGAAAAGCTTCGCGTGACAAGACGGCGAAGCCCTGATGCTCTATTCGATCGGTGAGCGTCGACCCGATGTGGCGCCCGACGCTTACGTCGCCCCCTCGGCGGACGTGATCGGCAGCGTCAGGCTCGCAGAGGGCGCGAGCGTCTGGTTCCACGTCGTGCTGCGCGGTGACAACGATTGGATCGACATTGGTCCCGGCACCAACATTCAGGATGGCTCGGTCATCCACACGGACGAGGGCGTACCGACGCGGCTTGGAGCGCGGGTGACCGTCGGGCATATGGCGTTTCTGCATTGCTGCACGGTCGGTGACGAGTCGATGATCGCCAATGGCGCCATGGTGCTCGATCGCAGCGTGATCGGTCGGCATTGCATCATCGCAGCGGGTGCGCTCGTCCCGCCCGACAAAGAAATTCCCGACGGCAGCGTGGTGATGGGGTCACCCGGAAAAATCGTGCGCGAGGTGACCGAACGCGATCTTGCCCTCATCCGCGGCGCGGCCGCGAGCTATGCGCGACGGGCGCAGCAGTATCGCGAGTCGCTCAAGGCGTACCCTTAGCGGTTGCATCGATCGCGGTCGTCGAGCCGGTCGAAAGCCCGATCTCTCTTGTAAAGGCGAGGATCCAATCGCGCACCCGAGGGGTGTCGTTTGGGGCGAGCACGCGGCCCGCGAGCACATGATTCGACGGATCGCCGCTCGTGTCGACGGCGATGATGGGCTTGATGGAGGCGCCGAGTCTCTCATGGGCTTCCAAGATTTTTTCGGCACTCACCACTCGATCGTTGGGTGAGTAGATTACGAGCGTCGGTCGCCGAATGCTCTCGATGGACGACTCACGGACTTCGCGGACGATCGCCATCATCGGCAACAAAGCCTGCGACGGATATTTCCAGGTCCAATATTTGGCCTGTTCGGCGTTGTGTGGTGTCCAACGATATTCATCGCCGACGAGCCCTTGCAGCAACTGTGCGCCCCAAGGGCCTGCGAGCAGTTCGCCCGATTGCGAGCGTGGACCGAGGTTCGGCGAAATCAGAACTTGCGCAGCGATGGCCGAGGCGTCCCCACGCTGAGCGAGCCATAACGCGAGGGTACCGCCGGTGGAGGTGCCGACCACGATGACGCGCTCACCGATGAGGCGGCCAATCTCCAAGGCCTCGCGCGCGTCACGCAACCAATCGCTACCGCGGACCTCGCCCATGGCGAGCGGGTTGCGACCATGGCCGGTGAGTCGCGTGTAGAACACATTGGCGCCGAGGGCTTCGCCGAGTTCGTCGCACAGTGGATCGACCTCTTGCCGTGTGGCGGTATAGCCATGCAGATAAATGATGGACAGCGGCGTTCGGCGCCGATCCTCATGAGCCCAACGGATGTGTTTCTCGGTGCCTTCGACGACATCCCCATATCTTTGTTCAGACTCGTGCAGCCAACGTTCGAGCGCCTCACGCTCGCGAGGTAGATCGATCGGCGTGTCGCGCGTATCGAGCGCATGGACCGGACCGGCGAGGTAGGTCAGGGCGGTCAGGGCGAGGGCGGCGCCCAGCCCGATCAGCAAGCGGCGTATCATGCGGCGCATCGTACTTCAGCAGGGGATCTCGTGAGCAGTTTGCGGGCTCCGGATTGGGAACGTGAAGGAGCGGATTGGCCCAACAGGGCGTGCAGTCGTTTCGTCGACGCGGCAGGGCTTCGTTGGCACGCACAAGACGCCGGATCGGGGCCCGTTTGCTTGCTCGTGCACGGCACCGGAGCGTCGACGCATTCTTTTCGCGATCTCTTGCCGCGGTTGACGCCGTTTTTTCGGGTCATTGCACCCGATCTTCCCGGGCATGGCTTCACTTCGCGACCGCGAGACGACATGGGCTTATCGCTGCGTGGCATGGTCGACGGACTCGTCGAACTGCTCGAGGCGATCGGCGTTTCGCCGACGCTCGTCGTCGGGCACTCGGCGGGCGCCGCAATTCTTTGTCGAGCCTGCCTCGACGGCAGGCTCCATCCTGCGGAAATCATCAGCTTGAATGGTGCGCTGCTGCCACTGTCGGGGTTCAAGCATCCCGCCGTCACACCGCTCATTCGCGCGATCGCCAGCAGCGATTGGGTGTCGCGTTTCTTTGCCCGACGGCTCGAGTCGCCGGGCGAGGTAAGTCGAATGCTCGCGGCGACGGGTTCGACCATCGATCCTCGAGGAATGGATCTCTATGGGCGCTTATCACGGTTTCCCTCTCATGCTGGTTCAGCCTTGACCATGATGGCCGTGTGGGACGTTCGACCCCTCGAGCGCGAACTTCCGCAACTTCAAGTGCCGCTCACTCTGGTCGTCGGCTCGAAAGATCGGATGATTTTGCCGGGCGAGGCCGCCCGAGTGCAGCAGCTGCTGCCCGCGGCCGAGGTGATCCAGTACGCCGATCTCGGTCATCTCTGTCACGAAGAGCGGCCTGACTTGATCGCGGACATGATCGTCGGTCGCGCTCGTTCCCGGGGTGTGCGGATTCCATCCTGAGGGCCGCCGCGGTAAGGTGGCCGCCGACTGCCGATCGACCACCGCCGATTGACGACGCTCGCCCTCGAGGTTCTTCCAACGTGTCACTGCCTGCCGTTCATCCGCTGCGCCAAGAATTGCACGATGAGGTGCATGCGCGACCGCCTCTGCCTTTGGGATCGCCGTGCCGCGTCACTTGCCTAGCCTTGCTCTCGGGTAACGAATCGCGAAACGACGAATGGCGAATGCTGCGCGAGCTTGGCGTGCGATTTGGTTTGCAGATCGAGGAGACGCCGGCTGGCTATCTTGCGGCCGACTTCGGGGCGTTCCGCCTGAAGTGGGAACGTCACACCGAGTTTTCGCGCTATGTGTTCGTCGTCGATGGTGCCGCGGGCGCGCCGTTTTCGCGACCTGCGATCGCCGCAGTTCCGGAGGAGTGGGTCCGTGCGTTACCGGGGCGAACGCTCTACGCCGGACATGTCGAAGTCGTGCCGGCCAGAGCTTGCGACGAGGCTGATCTCTCGCGTCTTTCCAAAGAAAGTTTCGGTGATCGACCTTTGGTCGGTTCGGTCATCGCCGATGAGGCGGCCACCACGCTCACGGACTTTCGCATCGATTCGCAGGGTTACAGTCGAGCGCTCGTCGTCGACCGCAGCTTGAAGCCCGCGCAGGCGGGGCGCCTCGTCCAGGCTCTGCTCGAGGTGGACATGTACCGCATGCTCGCGCTGCTGGCTTTTCCGGTGGCTCGTGAACTTGCGCCGGTGCTGTCGAGAAACG
>JBIJCL010000115.1:0-6081 GCA_044344725.1 Steroidobacteraceae bacterium
TCGACCCTCGAGCCCGAACTGCTCGATCGATTGACTTCCTTGCAAGCGGAGATCGAGCGACTCGAGGCAGATCATCGATATCGTTTCAGTGCGGCGAGTGCGTACTTCGACATCGTCGAGAGTCGGCTCGCGCAGCTGCGAGAGAGTCGCTGCGGATCGTTGCAAACTTTGAAAGAGTTCATGGAACGACGACTCGCGCCAGCCATGAATACCTGCGAAGCGGCGATGACGCGGCTCGAGTCGCTCTCGCAGCATGCGACGCGCGCGACGCAATTGTTGTCGACCCGTATCGGCATCACCCGGGAAACCCAGAACCAACAAGTGTTGGAGTCGATGAACCAGCGTGCGGCAGCGCAGTTGCGACTGCAGGCGACGGTCGAGGGACTTTCGGTGGCGGCGATCACCTACTATATCGTCGCACTCATCAAGATTTTCGCCGATGGGCTCGTCGAGTCGGGTTGGCCGATCGACGCCGGAATCGTCACGGCGCTCAGCAGTCCGGTGGTGGGTGGCCTCGTGTTCACGGCTGTCCGAAAAGTTCGACGCAGCGTGGTGCGCCAGACGGGAGGGATGTCATGACAGCAAAGAATCGCGCCATCGTCATCGGTAGTGGCTTCGGCGGTCTTGCCGCCGCCGCTCGTCTCGGTGCGCGAGGCTACAAGGTCACGGTGCTCGAGAAGCTTGATGCGCCGGGCGGCAGGGCTTATGTCTATCGCCAAGATGGCTTCACGTTCGATGCCGGCCCGACCATCATCACCGCTCCCTATCTCTTCGCCGATCTTTGGAAGTTCTGCGGTCGGAATATTTCCGACGATGTGACCCTGAAGGCGATCGACCCGTTCTACGAGGTGCGCTTCGATGACGGCGATGTCTTTCGTTACACCTCCGACCTCGAGTCGATGCGCGAGCAGATCGCCCGCATCGAACCGCGCGACGTCGAGGGATTCAACCGATTCTTGGGCGTCAGCAAGGAAATCTTCGAGGTCGCATTCAAGGGCCAAGCTGAGCAGCCGTTCCACGAGATCGGAACGCTGTTACGTGCCGCGCCCGATCTGATTCGCTTGGGAGGCTATCGCTCGGTCTACCAGGAAGTCAGCCGCTATTTTCACAGCGAAAAGTTACGAGTCCTCTTCAGTTTTCATCCCTTGCTCATCGGCGGCAATCCGTTCACGACGACCGCGTACTACTGCCTGATCGCCCATCTCGAGCGCACGTACGGCGTGCATTACGCCGAGGGTGGTATGGGTGCCCTGATGCGCGGGATCGTCAAGCTCGTCGAGACCCATGGTGGCGAAGTTCGCTGCAATGCAGAGGTCGCGGAAATCCTCGTGGAGAATGGTGCGGCGGTCGGTGTCCGACTCGTCAGCGGCGAGGAGATCCGCTCCGACATCGTCGTGTCGAATGCCGATGCGGCCTGGACGTACGGCAAGTTGCTCGCCAAGCATCCGCGGCGCCGATGGACCGATGCCAAGCTCGCCCGCTCGAGCTACTCGATGAGTTTGTTCGTGTGGTACTTCGGCACCAACCGGCGCTGGGACGATGTGTATCACCATACGATGGTGCTCGGACCGCGCTATCGCGAGCTGCTCGACGATATCTTCAAGCGCAAGGTACTCGCCAAAGATTTCAGTCTCTATCTGCACCGACCGACCGCGAGCGATCCGTCGCTCGCGCCGCCAGGGTGCGATTCCTTTTATGTTTTGGCGCCCGTGCCGCATCTGCAGAGCGGCACCGACTGGCGCGAGAGGGCTGAGCCATACCGAGCGGCGGTACAGCGCCGACTCGAAGAGACGATGATGCCGGGGCTTGGGGAGTCGATCGTGACTTCGCACATGCTGACGCCGCTCGACTTCCGCGACCGACTCTCGTCGGTGAACGGCGCGGCTTTCGCGATGGAGCCCAAGCTCTTTCAGAGCGCATGGTTCCGGCCGCACAACCAGAGCGAGGAGGTTCGGGGTCTCTATCTCGTGGGTGCAGGTACCCATCCGGGTGCCGGTCTTCCGGGAGTCGTGTCCTCGGCCAACATCCTCGATCGGATCGTCCCTGATCCCGGCACCTAAGAGGCCGTCATTCGAAATCTTTGACGATGCGTCGGGCCGCCACGCGGCCCGACAGGGTCGCCATGGGGACACCCGGACCGGGATGTACCGAACCGCCCGCGAGGTAAAGTCCGGCGATGTCGGTTGCTGCGCCCGGGCGCGCGAAGCTCGCAAAGGCGCCGTGGTTGGCGCGGCCGTAGAGGGAGCCGCCCGTGCCGGGAAACAGCCGGTCGAAATCCTGGGGTCTAGTGACGACACAGTCATCGCTGCGCCGCTCGATCCGCAGGCCGCATTGCTCGAGTAACCCGAACGCCTCGCGCTCGACGCGGGCGAGGGTGGCATCGTCGATGCCCCCGGAGTCGCCGTCGGCGGGCGCATTGACGAGCATCAGCATGCGTTCGGGTCGGCCGCTCAGTTCACCGCGCCCAAGTCTCGTCGCGGCGGCGCCGCGATCCTGCGCGCAGAGATAGACCGTCGGCGAGGCTTTGATGCGTCGATCCTCGAAGATGTTCGTGAATTCGTCGGGGTATCGATCGCCAAAGAAAACATTGTGGTGCTCGAGATCGAATCCCTGGGTCGGCGCATGCAGACACCAGGTAACGGCGGAGAGTGCGCGTTCCTGTCGAGACATCGACGCTCCGCCCCGGGCTGCCGACGACCCGAGTAGTCCCGAGGCGAGCGCATGGGTATCACCATTGAACACGACCGCATCGGCTGCGATGAACTCACCCGTCTCGAGTTGGATCCCGACGCAGCGACCGTCCTGAACCCTGATTTCCTGGACGGTGGCGCCGTAGCGATACGTAGCGCCTGCGGATTCTCCGAGCGACTGCAGCGCCTCGGCAATCCGACGCATCCCGCCGCGGACGAGCCAGACACCCGATTGCTCGACGTGGGCGATCAACATCAGGGTTGCCGGAGCGGCGAGCGGCGAGGAGCCGACGTAAGTCGAATAACGCCCAAATAGTTGGCGCAGACGGGGGTCGCGAAAATGCGAGCCGAGCGCACTCCAAAGGCTTTGCCACGGTGGGGTTCGCAGCATGGCCCACAGTCCGTCCTCGGAGAGCCCTCGTCGTGCAAGCGCGCTGACGAGTTCGAGCTGGGACGGTCTCGAGCGCCGCATGAAGGTGTCGAGCAACGACGAGTACACCGTGGCGCTGCGGGCGCAAAAATCGCGATATCCCCGCGCGTCATGATCGCCGGAAAATTCGCGAATGGCGGCGCAAGATCGATCGACGCTCGCGTGCAGATCGAGTCGACCGCCATCGGGCCACGCATGACGCGCAAGCACACTCGCCGGAACCAGATCGAGATGATCCGAGAGTCGTGCGCCGGCCTGCGCAAAAAGACCCTCGAAGACCCAGTTCATCGTGAAGACGGTGGGACCCGCATCGATCGCTGCATCACCGACGCGAACCTCGCGCATCTTGCCGCCGCAGGTCGCTGCTTTCTCGAATACGCTGACGCGAAATCCTTGATGGGCGAGATCGACTGCCGCGGCGAGACCGCCCATTCCAGCGCCGACGATCGCGACGTGATGTCTGTCGTGACGCATGGAGGGCGAGTGGCGTTCAGCTGCCCGACGGACGCGGAACGGCCGCTCTCGCTTGACGCTCGACCTGCAAGCGGTGGTAGATGATGAGCGCGAGGCCCACGACGAGCGGGATCGACCAAAGCCCCGGATGCAAGGCGAGCGTCGGGATCGTGCGCACCGCACCAAAGGCGAAGAACGCCGTATAGACGGAGATTCCCGCGCCGACCAAGGCCTTGATATGTTCTTTGAGCCAGTCGATGGGGGCCGGTTGGCGCTTGAGCATGAAGGCGAGATTGGAGGCCACTGTGGCGAGACCGATCGCCGGCATGCCGAGCATGATCGGTTCGCCGATGCGCAGCGATTGCCAGGCGCAATTGACCGATGCGACGAGCAACAACGCCTGCAACGCGACGTTTCGCCATTCCAGATTTTGGTGATGATCGTTCTTGTTGACGAGGCAGCAACGCCCGTACCACGCGAGGTTGAGCGTGAGTACGGCGAGCCCGAGCATCATCCAGCCGAAGATACCGCGTATCCATTCGGCATTTTGCAGATGCGGATGCGTGTTGACCGGATCGATGAGCGTCGAGATGCTGATCCCGATGGCGGCGGTGCCTGTGACGAGCATGCTCCAGGTGAAGACGCGTCCCCATTGGCGGTGCTGCAGGCTGCCCTTGCGGCTCGCGACGGGAATCCAGAACGAGACGAGACCGAGGCTGCCTGCGAGGATGTGCAGCACGACGAAACTCTCGAAGGCGAGCACGATTCCCGACATCCCTGAAGCTTGCATGAGCAGAATGCTGCGCCGGCAGGCTGAGCCTTGTCAAAAACCCGGTGGTTGCCGACAACGCCGTGGTCGTGCCCCTCGGGCCCTCTTTGCGAGAGGCGCGCAGTGGCGTTAGGGTGGTGGGATGTACGAGCCACCGCGACCGACCTCCCTGGCGGCCATCGCCTCGCTCCTGCGCGTCGCGCTGCGCGGAGACGGCGACCTGCTTAGTTTGCTGCCCGCAAAAGCGTATCGAGTCGATGCGGGATGGATGGGATATTCGCGCCGATCGATCTTGATCGTGAACGACCCCGAGATGTTGCGCGAGGTCATGACGGATCCGCTCGACATCTTTCCGAAGAGCGATCTCATGGTCGGAGCGCTCGAGCCCCTCGTCGGCAACTCGATCTTCGTGTCGCACGGGTCGGTCTGGCGACGTCAGCGCAAGATGATCGAGCCGTCTTTTTCGCACATGCGGCTCGGCAAGGCCTTTGCTTCGATGAGTGCCGCCGTCGACGAGTACGAGTCGAGACTCGATGTCGCCGCCGAGACCGGCGAGAGCTTTTCGCTCGATCTCGCCATGAGTCATCTGACGGCCGACATCATCTGTCGTACGGTGTTTTCGACTTCGCTCAAGTCGCAGACGGCCATCGACGTCTTCGAGGCCTTCACGTTCTTCGAGCGTACCTGCGCCCAAGTCGAGTTACGACGGCTGATTTTCGATCCGCCGTTTTCGAGCATCCCGCAGCAGCCAGGCGTGCTCGAGGCCTGTGAGCGTATCCGCCGTCACTTGAGCGACCTCGTCGACACCCACCTCGCCGATAGTCCCTTGAGCTGGGATGACATCGCCGCGGAGATCATCGCCGCCCGCGATCTCGAGACGGGCGAGGGGTTCACTCGCAAAGAATTGCTCGATCAGCTCGGCGTGATGTTTCTGGCAGGACACGAAACGACGGCGAGTTCGCTCACCTGGGCGTTCCTGATCATCTCGATGCAGCCGTCGTTGGCGCAGCGAATTCGTGAGGAAGTCAGGGCGGTTGCCGGCGAGGAGCCGTTGACGCTCGAGCACGTCCGAAAACTCACGTTCGTCCGCAACGTTTTTCGAGAAAGTCTGCGGCTCTATCCACCGATCCCGTTCATGCCACGCGTCGCCGCCGAAGCGGCGACGATCGGGCGCTACAAGGTGAAGCGTGGCGCGATGATCATGGTTTCGCCGTGGACGATCCATCGTCATCGTGATCATTGGCGTCATCCGCACGCGTTCGATCCCGACCGCTTCTCGCCGGAGCGCGAGCACGAGCTCGTTCCGGGCGCTTACCTGCCGTTCGGGCTTGGGCCGCGTACCTGCGTGGGCGCGGGCTTCGCGACACTCGAGGCTGCCTTGATCCTGGCGCGCCTCGTCTGTCGTTACGATCTTCAAGTGATCGATGCGGAAAAGGTCAGGCCGATCGCTCGGTTGACCATTCGTCCTCAGAAACAGTTGATGGCGCGGGTCGTCCGACGCGCAGTCGAGTAATGACATGACGACGGCTCTGCTGACTTTGGGACGATTGCCGAAGGCGCTCGACATCGCAAGAGCCCTGCATGGTGCAGGCGTTCGAGTGATCGTGGCCGAACCGTTTCGTCGGCATTTGAGTGGTGTGTCGAGAGCGGTCGACCGAAGTTTCGTGGTCACGGCTCCGGCGGTCGATGGACCGCGCTATCTCGAAGAGCTGAGCGAGCTCGTAGTCGCAGAGAACGTC
>JBIJCL010000240.1:0-3630 GCA_044344725.1 Steroidobacteraceae bacterium
CAGCGCGCTTGTGGGCGTGACGCTAACGCAATCGATCGATGAGTCCCGAGTGTCGCTTTACCTTGCGCGAACACGCCTCTCGAATCGTCCGCGGGTCGCTCCAGATTTCGACATCGCGACGAGCGCGACTCGCTGCCGTGTACAGCAACTCTCGAGTCACGATGGGGTTTTGTCCGCTCGGCAAGATGAGCAGTATGCGATCGAACTCCGATCCCTGACTTCGATGAACGGTCATCGCATAAGCCGTTTCGTTCGGGGGTAATCTGCCCGCCGGAAATTGGCGAAGCGTCTCATCTCCGCCGTTGAACCACGCCCAAGACTCCCCTCGTCGCACGTCCTCGACGATCAATCCGCTGTCACCATTGAAGAGTTGAAGAGCGTGATCGTTACGGGTGAGTACGACCGGCCGGATTCGGCGAGCGTTATCGAGTCGAGACTCGATCAGCGTATTGATCGAGTCCAACCCGTAGGGGCCTCGTCTCGTCGGACACAGCACTCGACAGCGGCTTAGCGCCGACAAAATTGCTCGAGCATCGTCGAGCTTGAGGGCCTCGCGCAGATCCGAGACCACGGGCGAGCGCTGGAGCGCCGTCTCGAGCGTGTCCCGCGAGGGCAGCGCTCGCAATCGCACATCCGGAAATCTGGACTCGGTCAGCAAGTCGACGACTTGGTCTCCGTCGCCCACGCGTATGGCTTCGCATAGTTGACCAATGCCACTCTGAGGATCGTATCGATATTGTGTTTTGAGTGTGGTGATCGATGCGCCGAGCGGCGTTGCGGTTTCCCGGCTGGTGAGCGCCGCTTCTGCGATGTCTGCGAGGACCGCACCGGCTTCCACCGACGCCAATTGATCTGGATCGCCGACGAGCACGAGTTCGGCGGACGGTTTGAGTGCATCGAGCAACTTCGCCATGAGCGGCAGATCGACCATCGACGCCTCGTCCACGATCACCACGTCCTCGGGCAAAGGATTACCGGCGTGATGCTTGAAAAACGCCGAGTCTCTGCGTGCTCCAAGCAGTCGGTGCAGGGTCGAAGCGGACTTGGGAAGGCTCGCTCCTCCCGAGCGAACGCTATCCTCCATCCGCTTCGCCGCCTTGCCGGTCGGCGCTGCGAGTGCAATACGTGGAGGCGGTGATCGTGTTTGCAGCGTCGTGAGCTCTTGGAGGATGCGAGTGGTTTTTCCGGTGCCCGGTCCGCCGACGATGACTTTGAGTCGTTCGCTCGAGACTCGCTCTCGTAATGAATTCGCGAGACTTTGCTCGTACTCGAAGTATCGGTGCAGATACAGCCGCCCCTTCGAATCGAGAACCAAAGGGAGGAAACTCGTGCTGTCTTGTGCTACGAGCCCGCTTGCTTCGAGATCGGCTCTCCACTCCTCGTTACTCGGCCACCTCTCCATGAGCGGTGGGAGCTCGTCGCCGAAATCGGGCGGCTCATCAAGGTACGCGCAGAGGTGTCCGCGTCTGAGCATCGCGCTCGCGATCGCGGCCGCGTGACCCGAGAGTCTCGACTCCGGCTTGGATCGCCGCCCGATTCGACGCGCGAAATGTCGATCGAGTGCGTTGAATGCTTCGTGTTCGAGAAACGTATCGAGTGCGACGTGCTTCATTGCGTCGTACCTCGACGCAGGAGCTTGTCGCCCAGCAACTTGATGAAAGCGGCGTCCGGTTTCGAAAAATGTACGCCATGTTCGGGGCTCGTCGGGTTTAGACCGCGAACGAAGATATAAAAAATACCGCCGAATTCGACTTCGAATCGATAACCAGAAACTCGTTGGGCCAGAAAGCGATCCAACGCGAGCGCATAAAGCCAAGACTGCAAAGAGTAAAAACTCCGGCTCATCGTGTGCTCGAGATGATTTTTCGAATAATCGCTGCTCCGCGGTCCCAGCCAGTTCGACTTCCAGTCGAGCAGGTAATACCGACCATCGTGACGAAATACGAGATCCATGAATCCGCGAAGATAGCCGTCCACGGGATTGAACTGGAGACGACTGGATGTGAGTGCGGTGGCGGCGGAGAGCGTCTTGGAATCGAAGCGGGTGATCGGGTAGTAGAACTCCACTTCGTTCAGGCGGTCGGACGGCGCAATGTCATTGAGGCGCACCATATGGGCGCCCGCATTCAGCGGATGCGACATCATCGAGCTCAGATGCTGCGTTATCGCGTCGAGTGCGTCGTTGTCCAGATTCATCGAGCCGAAGTGCTGCGCCACGAGGGGGGCGAGTGTCTCCTCGCGCTGAAAATCCGCGTGCTCCAACACCGCATGTAGAGCGATACCCGTCGCGGCGCCACGCGGTAAGCGGGCGAGGGGTGTCGTATCGATCACCGCGTTGTCTCGCGACTCGTCCGGATCACCCATCTCGTCATGATCTTTGGGGGATTCTTCGGTGGCGCCCGCAACCAACTGACTGAAACTACCGATCATCCGCTCGCTGCTCGGACGGCGTAGCAACTCGCGCACGCGAAGTGTCGGAGGGGTTGCCAGTACCGTGACATCAACAAGCTCCTGCGCTGTGCGCAAGGAGCGAATCGTGAAACGAGACGGCGCCGTCTCGGCGAGCGTCCGACAGGCCTCTCGCAGGTTATTCCCTAGCACGACGCCGAGTGCAGTTTTACTCGGATCCTTGCGATGAGGGGTGTAGAGATAGCAGCGTTGTACGGCACGCGTGACAGCCACGTAGAACAGGCGCACTTCCTCGGCGAGCAATTCCCTGAACGCCGCAGCGTCGTGCAGATCGTCGGTCGAATCAGATAAATCGAGGGTCAGTCGCCAGTCGTGATCCGGATCGTGGAAAAGCACGTCTTTGAGTTTTTTGTCGGCCCAGTGCGAGGGGCAGAAGACGATCGGGTATTCGAGACCTTTGGAGTTGTGGATCGTCACGATTTTGACGGCATCGTCGTCTCTCTCGAGGCGCTGTACGTGCTCGTCGGATGTCGCTTTATCGCTGCGCGTCTGCTCTCGAATCCATTCTACGACTCCGAGCGGCGACAGCCGGAGTTGCTGTTCGGCCTGCTGCGCGAGCTCGCCAAGTTGAAGCAGATTGGTGAGTTTACGCTCACCGCCGGTCTGCTCCGCTAATGTCCGTCGACCGTGTTCGGCGATCAGCAAGTACCGGAACATGGTGGAGAATCCGCGTGCGAACCACCGCTCGCGCAACTCCGAAAATAGATTGAACCAATGCGCCCAACGTGCCGTGTCCATCTCGAGTTGTGCGATATCCGATGCGGAAAGCCCGAGCCATGAGGTGGCGAGTGCCGCACGAAGAGCGCGGTCATTTCCAGGCTCCAACACGGCGCTCAAGACGCGTAATAGTTCTTGCGCCTGGACTGAATGGAACACACTCGCATCGGTATGCCGTACGGCCGGAATCCGCGCGTCGCGCAGGACTTCCTCGATCAAGGCGGCTTCACGGTGGGATCGCACGAGTATTGCGATATCCGCTGCCGTCACCGGCCGATTCCCAAGCCGATAGCTCTTGAGCAGCCTCGAGATTTCGGCGGCAATATCCGTTGCGATACGCTGCCGAAGTTCGGTGACTTGGTCGTCTCGCCCTTCGATCTCGGCGCTAATCAGCACCATGGGGGCTTCCGTGGCGTGATTATCCCTTCGCAAGGGCGCTTCGTT
>JBIJCL010000241.1:0-3627 GCA_044344725.1 Steroidobacteraceae bacterium
AGAGCACGCCCGACCAAAGAATTTTCCTCAAAAAAGAAGAGGAGTGCCTCGCGTCCTGCACCGGAGCACCCATGATGATGGTCGATCACGTCTTTCACGAGTATCTGACGCCGGCGAAGGTCGACGAGATTCTCGATGGTCTCAAGTGAGTCACTCGGCATGAGCAACGCATTGCAAACCTGGCGTGACCGGATGAACCTCGTGGTGTTCGAGTCGCTTTCGATGGAGCGCTCCTGGACGCTCGAGAGCTATCTCAAGATCGGTGGCTATTCGTCCTGGAAAAAGATCCTCGCTGGCGAATTGACGCGCGAGCAGGTCATCGACGCCGTCAAGGCCAGCGGCCTTCGCGGTCGGGGCGGGGCGGGGTTCCCGACCGGCACCAAGTGGAGTTTCATGCCGCGCAACGCGCCGATACAGAAATACGCCGTCTGCAATTCGGATGAGAGTGAGCCCGGCACCTGTCACGACCGGGACATCCTTCGTTTCAATCCGCACTCGCTCGTCGAAGGCATGGCCATCGGCGGCTATGCGATGGGTGCGACGGTGGGCTACAACTACATTCGCGGTGAATTCCTGGGTGAACCTGTTCCGCGTTTCGAAGCCGCCGTCAAAGAAGCCTACGACGCCGGTCTGCTCGGCAAGAACGTGCAGGGGTCTGGGATCGACTTCGATCTCTACACCTTCGTCGGTGCCGGCGCCTACATTTGCGGCGAAGAGACCGCGTTGCTCGAGTCACTCGAAGGCAAGCAGGGCAAGCCGCGCTTCAAGCCACCGTTCCCGGCCGCTTTCGGGCTTTACGGACAGCCGACGACCATCAACAACACTCAGAGCTACGCCTCGGTTCCGACCATCCTGCGCAAGGGTCCCGAGTGGTTCGCCAAGCTCGGCACGACCAACGCCGGCGGTACGGTGATTTTCTCGGTCTCGGGTCATGTCGAGAAGCCTGGCAATTTCGAATTGCCGCTCGGTATTCCGTTTCGTGATTTGCTCGAGATCGCCGGTGGCGTGCGAGGCGGCCGCAAGTTGAAGGCGGTCATTCCCGGAGGGTCCTCCGTCAAGGTGGTGCCGGGCGACGTCATGATGGGCGTGAACATGGATTACGACTCGCTGAGAAGCGTCGGGTCTTCCGTGGGGTCGGCCGCGGTCATCGTTATGGACGAGACCACTTGCATGGTTCGCGCGCTCGAGCGGATTTCGCGTTTCTACAAGTCCGAGTCTTGCGGCCAATGCACGCCTTGCCGCGAGGGCACGGGCTGGCTCAATCGCGTACTCAAACGAATCATCGCCGGGCAGGGTCGGATGGACGATCTTCAATTGCTCGTCGATGTCGCCAACCGCATCGAGGGTCACACGATCTGCGCACTCGGTGATGCCGCGGCCTGGCCGGTACAAAGTTTCGTCCAGAAATTCAGGCACGAGTTCGAGTACATGATTCAGCACGGTGGGCGCAGCCTCGTCGATGGACAACGGGAGGCGGCCTAGGCCGCACGTATCAGGACATGGCAGCGAATCCGCAAGACGATCTGATCAACGTCGAGGTTGACGGCGCTCCCGTCAAAGCCCGCAAGGGGGCGATGATCATCCACGTCACCGATCAGCACGGCGCTTACGTGCCGCGTTTCTGCTACCACGACAAACTGCCCGTCGCGGCGAACTGCCGCATGTGTCTCGTCGAGGTCGAGAAAGCACCGAAGCCTTTGCCCGCCTGCGCCACACCCGTCACCGAGGGCATGAAGATCTTCACGCGCTCGAAGGCCGCGATCGGCGCCCAGAAGGCGACGATGGAGTTCCTGCTCATCAACCACCCGCTCGACTGTCCGATTTGCGATCAGGGCGGCGAGTGCGAGCTTCAAGACCTCGCGCTCGGCTTCGGTCGCGACATCTCGCGTTTTACCGAGCGCAAGCGGGTCGTCAAAGATAAAAATCTGGGTCCGCTCGTGTCGACGGACATGACGCGCTGCATCCATTGCACGCGCTGCGTACGCTTCGGACAAGACATCGCTGGTATTCCCGAGCTCGGAACCACCGGACGTGGCGAGAACATGGAGATCGGCACCTGGATCGAACGCAGCGTCGATCACGAATTGTCGGGCAACATCATCGATCTTTGTCCCGTCGGTGCACTCAACTCTAAGCCGTTCCGTTACCAAGGTCGTTCGTGGGAGATGACGCAGGTGCCGTTCGTGTCACCTCACGATGGCATCGGCTCGAATCTCTTTGGGCATGTGCTACGCGGAAAATTGAAGCGTGTCGTGCCGCGAGCAAACGACGACATCAACGAAACTTGGATCGCCGATCGCGATCGCTTCAGCTACGAAGGTGTGCTGTCTGCCGATCGTCTGACCAAGCCGATGCTTCGCGAGGGCTCGACATGGCGTGAGGTCGAATGGGACGAGGCGCTATCGGCAGCGGCCCGTGGCCTGCGGGCTGCAGGTGCCTCGACCGGAACCCTGGTGCATCCCTCGTGCACGACGGAAGAGATCTATCTCGCCGCGCGACTCGCGCGTGGGCTGGGTTCGTCGAATGTCGATCATCGTTTGAGGAGCCGCGACTTCCGTGATCGCGCGGCTGACCCGCTGCGTCCGACGCTGGGTGTATCTCTGGCGGATGTGGAAACGTTGTCGGGCGTACTCGTCATCGGCTCGAACTTGCGATCCGAGTTGCCGATCCTCGCGCACCGACTTCGCAAGGCCGTCGTGCGGGCTCGAGCGAAGGCTGCATTCGTCGATTCCCGAGCGCGTGAATACCGATTCCCGGTCGAGTCGCAGATTGTGCGGTTGCCGTCCGAGTGGGTCCACGAGCTCGCAGGCATTCTTTCGGCGACCTGCGAGGTCACCGGCGTACATCCTGGCGACACCTATGCGTCGTTGCTGCGCGGCGTGACGCCCACCGAGGGGCAGCGGGCGGCAGCTCGCGCGCTCTGTCACGGAAACGCTCGTGCCGTGTGGGTCGGGGCGATGGCGTTGCGGCATCCGGCGGCGGTCGACCTTCGATCGATCGCCTGCGAGATCGCTCGAATCAGCGGCGCGTCGTTCGGGATGCTTGCCGAGGGTGGTAACGCAGCGGGCGCGTGGTTGGCGGGTGCGGTGCCGCATCGTCAGCCGGGCGGGGTCGAGGTGACCGAGGCTTCGGGTCTCGACGTGCGTGGCATGCTCGAGACAGCGCAGCGCGCGTACTTGTTGGTGGGTGCGATCGAACCGTCTGCCGACATGGCCGATCCTGCGCTCGCAGAGCGGGCTTTGGGTTCCGCCGCGTGCGTGGTCGCCGTGACGCCCTTCGTCACCGACGAAATCAAAAAATTTGCTCACGTGTTGCTGCCGATGGGTAGCTTCACCGAAACATCGGGGACGTACATCAATCTCGAAGGCCGATGGCAGAGCCAGACGGGCCTCTCGAAACCGCCGGGTGAGGCGCGTCCGGGCTGGAAGATCCTGCGGGTGCTCGGCAATCAGATGGAGCTTTCGGGTTTCGATTACCAGAGTTCCGAAGACGTTCGCGAAGAGTTGTCACGACTCGTCACCGAGCGATCGGGTTCGGCGGCGACGCTCGCGCTCGTCACCGATCACTCGCCGGCGATCGCCGCAATTACCGGAGCGGCCGATCTCGACTTGGGTTCGCTCGATGTGC